>DAOSUG010000254.1:0-4141 GCA_035378545.1 Micropruina sp.
GAACGCGCGGACGCCGCCGGCTTCGACGGGTTCGCCGCCGTCGCGCTGCACCCCGCCGAGCCGGTCCCGCATGACGCCACGGAAGCGACGCGGCTCTGGGTACGCAAGGAGGCGGTACTCAAGGCACTGGGCAGCGGGCTACGGCTCGACCCGCGCGAACTCCGCCTGGCGGGCTGCCTGGACTCGACAGGCGCGAACAGGTCTAGCGAGAAGCCCCGCGTGCTCGCGTGGCCCGACCCGCGCCCGCCGTCCATCGTCGAGCTGTGCGATCTGGACGCCCCGGCGGGTTACCTCGCCGCGTTGGCCGTCATCGGCGGCAGGGGAGCGGCGTACACCCAGGCGGCGATCAGGCTCGACACGTCGAGCGGGGTGTAGCGCTGCGCGTGCGTGGTGAAGTCCGCGGTGCTCACCACACCCCAGCGGTGCGCGGCCGTCCAGTCGCGCAGCATCGTGAAGAACGCCTCGCCGAGCAGCCCACGCAGGGCATGCAGGGTGAGCGCCCCGCGCTTGTACACCCAGTCGTCGAACATCGCCTCGCGGCCCGGATCGCCCAGCACCAGATCCTGCGGCAGCCCAGTCAGCCGACGATGGTGCTCCTGCGCCCACGAGTCGGCACTGCGGCCACCCGATGCCTCGGACCACAGCCATTCGCTGTAGCAGGCGAATCCCTCGTGCAGCCAGATGTCGGCCCAGCTGGCCGCGGTGAGGCTGTTGCCGAACCACTGGTGGGCCAGTTCGTGGGCGACCAGCCGCTCGTTCTGCCAGCCGGGCCGGGCATGGTTGATGCCGAACGTCGACAGGGTCTGAGCCTCCAGCGGAATCTCCAGGGCATCCGCGGTGATCACCGCCGAGTACCGGTCGAACGGGTAGGGCCCGAAGAGCTCACTGAACACGGTCAGCATGTCGGCCTGTCGTGCGAAGGCCGAGCCCGCACCCACCCCGAGGCCGCGCGGATGCACGATCTCGGCCTCGCCGGCCGGCGTGCTGACGTAGCGTCCGATGTGCAGCACGGCCAGGTACGGCGCCATCGGCTGCGATTGCAGAAAGCGCCAAGTGATGCGTCCGGCCCGCTTCTCACGGCCGGCGAGCACCCCGTTGGCGACCACCCGGTAGCCCTCGGCCACGGTGATCGCGAAGCGGTAGGTGGCCTTGTCGTCCGGCCGGTCGTTGCACGGAAACCAGGACGGCGCCCCGCACGGCTGGGCCGCGACCAGCACCCCGTCGGTCAGTTCCTCCCAGCCCACCGGCCCGAACACGCTCGGCATCGGCTTGGGTTTGCCCGCATAGTCGATCTCGACACTGAGGCGTTCACCGGACGCGGCGGGCGCGCTGAGCACGATCCGCAGCTTGCGGTCGCTGTGGGTGAACCGGGCCGGGGCGCGTCCGTTCACCCTGACCCGCGACACGTTCAAACCGGCCAGGTCGAGCACCACCCGGTCGAGCGGCTCGAGGGCCTCGATCTCGAGCGCCGCCCGGGCGCCCAGGTGGTTGGTGGCGATCTTGTAGTCGAGGTCGAGCGCATAATGGCGCACGCTGAACCGACGGTTCCCGTGGCCGGGAACGTACGGGTCGGCAGCAGGCATCAGGTCTCCGTGGTCGGCTCGGTCGCCGGCCACGGGGCGATCGGGTTACCGATCCATCGGGTCTTGTCAGGGACGGATTCACCGCGCATGACCAGCGATACCGGCCCGATCGTAGCGTGTCTACCGATGGTGGCGGCGGGCAGAATGACGCTGTTCGGGCCGAGCGTGGCGCCCGCGCGCAGGGTGACCGTGTCCATGCTGAGCACCCGATCGTGAAACAGGTGGGTCTGCACCACGCAGCCCCGGTTCACGCTCACCCCGGCGCGCAGGTCGATCAGGTCGGATTCGGGCAGCCAGTACGTTTCGCACCACACCCCCTGGCCGACCTTGGCGCCCATCGTGCGCAGCCACGCGTTCAGGGCGGGGGTGCCCATGGTGGGGTGCGCGAACCAGGGCGCGGCCAGCAGCTCGACGAACATGTCGGCGAGCTCGTTGCGCCACACCAACGAACTCCACAACGGATGATCCGAGGCGCGCAGCCGGCCCAGCAGCACCCATTTCGCCACGGAGGCGGACGCTGCCGCGAGCAGCCCGCCGACGCCCAGCACCACGCCCGATGCGACCCCGGCCAGCCACCAGCTCACCTGCCCCAGGCCGACCAACGCCGCCACGCACAGGGTGGTCAGGGTGACCAGCGTGAGCGGAGCGAACAGCCGGCAGACCTCGACCAGAGCGCGGGCAACCTTCAACCGGGTCGCCGGGGCGTAGGTGCGGGATTCGTCCGCGCTGCCGGCGCTGCGCCGAAGCTTGGTCGGCGGCGATCCGATCCAGGACGTGCCGCGCTTGGCCCGGCGCCGCGCCGGGGCCGCGGACAACACCGCGACCAGGCCGCCCTTGGGCACCTTGCGCCCGGGCGCCGCCATGCCGGAGTTGCCGACGAAGGCGTGCTTGCCGATCCGCACCTCGTCGATGCGCAGCCAGCCGCCGCCGAGTTCGTAACCGCCGATCAGGGTGTCGTCGGCCAGAAACGCGCCGTCCGCCACGGTGACCAGGCTCGGGATCATCAAGACCGTGGACGCCTCGACGTTCGTGCCGATCCGGGCACCCAGCGCACGCAGCCAGCCGGGTGTGGCGAAGCTGGCATAGAGCGGGAACAACCAGGTGCGCGCCTCGTCCAGCACCCGGATCGTCGACCATGCCTGCCACGAGTTGCGCGACTGGACGGGGTGCGGCCCCGTTTTCAGGCCGAGCGCCAGCAGGCGCACCAGCACCCAGACCAGCAGCGTGAGCACCCCGTAGCCGACCAGGGTGGCGGGCACCAGCCAGGGCAGTGCGGCCCACAGGGCGTCCCCGAGCGAGGTACTGGCGCGCAGGGCCGGCCACAGCACCGCGAACCCGGCCAGCGTGGCCAGCAACGGCAGCCCGGCGATCAGCACACCCATCGCCGCGTAGCCGATCAACCACGCCGGCTGGTTGTTCGGACGCTGCGGCCACGGCCCGCGCGCGCGCTCACGCACCTTGACCGCCGGTGAGCCCGACCAGTACTCGCCGGCGCCGACCGCACCGAAGACGGACGAACCGGGTGCGACTTCGGCCTCCGGCCCGATGTCGGCGCCCGGGCACAGCGTGGAGCGGGCACCGACGCGGGCGCCCGCGCCGACCCGGATCTCGCCGATGATCAACTGGCCGCCGTCCAGCCAGTGACCGGCCAGGTCGACCTCGGGCTCGATCGAACAGCCCTCGCCCAGCCGCAGCAGCCCCGTCACCGGCGGCGCGCTGTGCAGGTCGACATGCGGTTCGACGGTGGCGCCGAGCAAGGTGGCGTACCAGCGCAGCAACACCGCGCCCGCGATCGATTCGCTGCCCATCTCGTCGGCGAACCGCTCGGCCAGCCACAACCGCAGGTGCACCTTGCCGCCGCGCGGGTAGCTGCCGGGACCGATCCCGGCCAGGATCAGCCGCACGCCCAGTGCGGTGACCAGCATGCGTCCGGGGGTGAGGATCATCAGGGCTGCGCCGAACAGCACCCACCACCACGACAGGGTCGGCAGCCAACTCACCCCGGCGGCGTGGGCCAGGTTGCAGGCGGCGGCCGTCCAGATCGCCCAGCGCAGGCCCGCGATCGTGCGCAGCGGCAGCAGGGCCAGCAGTTGACCGCGCTGGGTCTTCGGCGGCACGGGTAATACGTTCGCGTTCAGTTGCGAGGTGGGGGTCGCCATCTCGTCCAGGTGATCGGCCAGGGCGGCCAGCGTGGGGTGGTCGTAGATGTCGGCGACCGTCACCTCGGGGTGGGTGCGACGCAACAGCGACACCATCTGGGCCGCGGTCAGCGAACCGCCACCCAGGTCGAAGAAGTCGGCCTCCAGCGCAGTGACACGGGTGCTGAGCACCGCCTCCCAGTGGTCGCGCACCATGGCCCGGGTGCCGCTCACCTGCAGCTCGGACGCCCCCGCGTCCGATTCCGGCAGGGGCCAGGGCAGCGCGTCGCGGTCGATCTTGCCCGAGGTGCGGGTGGGCAGCTCGGGCACCACGGCGAGCCGCGGCACCAGGGGAGCGGGCAGTCGTTCGCGCAGCAGGGCCAGCGATTCGTGGGCGTCGAAACCGGGCTCGACGGCGAC
>DAOSUG010000255.1:0-4123 GCA_035378545.1 Micropruina sp.
CAGAATCACCACGTCGCGACCCGCGACCGCAATGTCGTAGAACTGCAGCAGCGCCTCGATGCCGGCCGGCGTGCACGGCAGGGGGCCTTTCATGCCAAGGGCGAGCCGGCCCATGTTGGTCGGGTGGGCACCGTCCGCGTCCTTGTCGGGATCGAGCTCGGCCAGCGCCGCCTCGTAGTCGAGGTGGGCCGGAATCGGGTGCTGGATCAGTACCGCGTCCACCTCGTCATCGGTGTTGAAGTCGCGGATCACGGCGACCAGGTCGGCCTGCGAGGCGTCCCCGGGCAGTTGGACGTGCCGCCCGCCGAAACCCAGGTCGCTCGCCCGCTGCTGCTTCATCCGAATGTAGCCGGCGGACGCGGCATCGCCGCCCACCAGAATCGTGCCGAGCCCCGGGTTGTGCCCCGCGGCCCGAAGCGCCGCGATCCGGGGCTGGAGGTCGGCGAAAACGGCATCGGCAACCGGTTGGCCCGGCATCATCACTGCGCTCACGTCGCCTGAGCGTACGCGCTCGGCCCGGCGTGCCGGGGCGATCTTCGCCTACGAGCGCCACCATGAAGGGTTGGCCGCTGAGCGGACGGCTGATCTCTCGCTGGTCGAGCTACGACCCCAGCACCTACCTGATCGAGAGCGTCAAGCCCGCGTGAACCGGGTTTCGACCCGTTCGACCAACGGACCGAAAGCGGCGCCTCACGGCTTCTTGCCGCAGACCACCGGGGTGAGGGTGTTGTACCGCCAGAAGAACGGCTCGGACTTGACCAGCTTGCCGTCGGCGTAGAACAACCGCTTGTAGCTCACGTCGAAGCCGCTCATCGCGCTCTGCGCCACACAGCCGGGCGACTCGTCGTACTGCGTCGGGCCGGGTGCACGGAAGTTGCTGCGCACCGGCGTGGTGGTCTTGATCGTGTAGCGCTTGGTCGACCACACCTTCACCGTCACCGAACCCTGCTGGCCGACCTTGCCGGTGGTCCCGGCCTGTAATACCACGCCGTAGGGCGAGTCGTTGCGAAACTTCATGTCGACGCTGACCCAGTCGAGGGTCGCCTCGCGTCCGACCGGGTAGCGGCTGAAGTACAACGAATGCGGCTTGTGGTAGACGTCTTCGAGGCCGGCGAAGAAGATCGCATTGAACGTGGTGGTGGTCGCCTGGCTGATGCCCCCACCGAGCAGGGTCTTGATCTTGCCGCCCTCGATGCCGCCGCCCGCCATCCAGCCGGCCGCAGCCGTGCGTTGGCCCAGCGCGGCGTTCATGCTGAACGTCTCCCCCGGCTTGAGGAAGGTGCCGTTGATCAGCCGGGCGGCCTTGCCGATGTTGTTCACCCGGTAGGCGGAGCCGGGGTAATACGTGGTGAACGAGCCGGTCACCTGCTTGACGCCGAGCTTCTCGGCATCGGCGGTGGTGAAGTGGGCCTTCTGCACCGTCGCCTCGACGGTCACGTTGCGCGGCTTGGGCGATTCGAGCACGCCGAGCGCAGCTTTGGCCAGGTCGTCGGGCTTCAGGCCGATACCGTCGACCGACGCAATGATCTTCGGCTTGCCGTTCGCGATCGTGATGTCGGCGTTCTTGGGTTGCTTCAGGCCCAACCCCTTGATCGTCTTGGCGGCGGCGGTGGTCAGCTTCTCGGGGTTCAGCACCGGCTTGAGGGTGCCGTCGGCGGGCTCGAACGTAAGCGCAGCGCCGATCATGGCCGGGGTCAGCTCGAACGAACCGGACGACCCGGTGCGCACCGTGATCGGTGCGGCGAGCGCCGGCTTGCCGACCTGGGTCACGACCTGGTCGGCCTCGGCGGTGGTGACCTCGGGTTCGGTGCTGCTGGTCACGGCCGCAATGGTGGTGCGGGTCAGAAAGCCGTCCGCGAGCGCGTCGCCGGTCTGTGCCTGCTGCACGCTCACGCCGGGCTCGCTCTCGGCGCGTTCGATCGCACCCTTCGTCACGCTCACCCCGGCGTTCACCGGCGGACGGTCGGCCTGTTCGGCCAGGCCGGCCAGCGCGGCGTCCAGCACGGCGGCGTCGCGGGTGACCACCGCCGGCTGCTCACCGCCCCCGGTGAGCACGCTGATGATGTGCGCGGGATGCCAGCTGCGTCCGACCCCGGCGTTGCTGACGCTGGCCGCGTAGTCGACGCCAAGGCCGAGCTTCTTCGCGGTGGTTTGCACCTGCTCGCTGCCCGCCTGGACGGTGAGCGGCCGGGTCAGCCGGGGCGCCAGCTCGGCCTGCAGCTTCGTGGTCGCCGCCTCGGCACTCAACCCTCCGATCGGCACCCCCGACACCGATGCGTTGCGCGGCGTGTTGTCGCCGGCCATTGCGTAGCCGGCCACGTAGGTACCCGCGGTCAGCGCCACGGCACCCCCGGTGATCCACAGGGCAAGGTTTCGGGCGCTCACAGGTGTCTACCTCGATCGTCGGGGTCAGGCATCTGACCCATCGTAAACGACCGGGCTGCCCAGCCCTGCGTGCAGGGCGACCTGGAACGGCATCGCCAGGGCGCCGTGCGCCTGCACGCCCAGCATGCCGGCGAAGGCCTCGATCACGCCGTCCACGCTGAGCCGGCGCGACATGGTCACCTGCGTGGCCACCGATTCGCTCGACTCGGCCGGCTTGAACTGCTTCAGGAAACCGAGCATCGACACCGGACGCACCGCCACGTCCGAGCGCTTGACGGACGCCAACGCGCACGCCCGGTCGATGGCCAGGTTCATGCCGCCGAGGTGGTCGATCAGGCCTCGCTCGCGGGCGTCCACCCCCGTCCAGACCCGTCCGCGGGCGACCGGCTCGAGTACCTCGAGGGCCAGGTGACGATCGATGGCGGCCTTGCCGGTGAAGTCGGCGTAGATGTCGTCGAGGCGCTGGTCGAGCGCCGCCCACTGCTGCTCGGTGAAGGGCTGGTTGGGCGACAGGAACGACGACCAGGGGCCCGAGATCACATCGGCCATCACCAGACCGATCTTGTTCTTCAGCTCGGTGGTCACGAACTTGCCCGCCAGCACGCCGATCGAGCCGGTCAGCGTGGTCGGCTGCGCGACGATCTCGTTGGCCGGCATGGCCACGAAGTACCCGCCCGAGCCGGCCACGTCACCCATGCACGCCACCACCGGACGTCCGGACTCACGCAGCCTGAGCACCTCACGCCGGATCACGTCGGAGGCGATGTACGAGCCGCCCGGCGACTCGACCCGCAGCACGACGGCCTTGACCGACTCGTCCGCGGCCGCCGCCCGCAGGTGCTGACAGACCACCTCGGACGCCGCCACCGGCTGCCCACCCTGGCGGGGCGGGCGTCCGGCCACGATTCCGCCCCGGATCTCGACCACTGCGACGGCCGGCTTGAGCTTGGCCTGCACGAGCTCCTTGGCGGCCGAGACCCGCGCGTAGCGGTGCACGAAGCGCAGTTGCGCCTGCTCGCCGCCCCAGGCCGCACGGGCCGCAGCGTAGACCTGGTCGCGGTAGCCGATCTGGTCCACCAGACCGTGCTCCACGGCCTGCGGCGGGGTCAGAATGCCGGCATCGACGCTGGCCCAGACCTGCTCCGGCGTGCGCGAGCGACGTTGCGCGATGAGGTCGACCGCCCAATGCGTCAGTGAGTTGGCGATCTGCTGCACCATCTCGTGGTTCGCTTCGGTGATCTCGCGGGCCGCGTAGGTGTCGGCGGCGCTCTTGTATTCCTTGCGCTGCGAGAACTGCGGTTCGAGACCGACCTTGTCGAGGGTGCCGCGCAACAGGGTGATCTGCGCCCGGACGCCCCCCAGCCCCAGCTCGCCGGACGGCTGCAGCCACACCTGGTCGGCGTGCGCGGCGAGCACGTAGGGCAGCAACGCCGTGCCGAACTCGCCGAACGACTCGGTGTAGGCCCAGACCGGCTTGTGCTCACCGAACCCCGCGATCGAGTCGGCCAGCTCGCTGGCCTGTGAGGCGCTGACCGGGCAGGTACCGATGTGCACGATCAGGCCCACGACCGCTTCGTCGGCGGCGGCGGCGTGCAGGCCGTCGCGCAGTGCCCGCATGGTGGGCGCATTGATCAGCTTCAACGCCTCGAACGGGTTGGCCGGGGCGCTGCTGAGCACCGAGAAGTCGAGGTCGAGTTCGAGGATCACCCGATCGCCGTGCGCGGACGTGCGGAACAGG
>DAOSUG010000256.1:0-4113 GCA_035378545.1 Micropruina sp.
GGTAGGTGAACTCGACCCAGTCGAACAGCGTGGACGCGCTCGCGTCGCCAGCCACCCAGGGCGCCGGCTGCACCAGGCCGGTGCGACCCGTGCCGTCCCGGACGAGCCGCAGGTCGAGTTTCGCGCCGACGGAGTAGTAGAGCCGTCCGGAGATGCCGTGCGGCAGTCGCACCGTCGTAGCGGCACCGTTGCGGGGGCCGCGGATGGCGACGTCCGGTGCGGCCCGGGTCGCCGATCCCGACACCGCCGGCCACGCCCTGAAGGCGCCCCCCGCGGTCACGTAGCCGGACACGTGATCGGTGAGGCGAGTACCCAACACGTACACGTACACCGGCTGGGACGAGCCGGTCGTGTTGCGTATGGTGACGCTCAGTCCGGCGGCCGCGGTCGCGGTGCCAGGGGTGTTACCCCACAGCGTGACGACGGCGACGGCCAGTGCCAACAGCAGGGTGACCAAGCGGCGCGCGTGACTGTGCAGGGCAGAGGTGCGGTGGGCCCGGCGGGCAGGTAGTGCGGTGATGGTGGGGGGCATGGTGTGCTCCTTTCGGGGTGTGCAACACCGGTGCCATGAACCATGCATAGTCAAGGTGACGATGTGGTGACACGCCCAGTTTCGCGAGAACGCCTTGACTTTTTTTGACGTAAGCGACAATATGACCGCGCGTTCGACCTACACGCGAGCGGCGACTCGTCCCGTACCCCGCATCGTCAGGCCGACGCCGCGCGATCGGCGCGGCAGGGATTGATGCGATCGCCGTCCCAAGTCACCCATGCAGGGGACAAGACGGGCTGGCAGAGCCACTGCGGCCCGTCTAGAGTTTCTTGCGGGGGACAACCCATCCTGGCGGGGGGATCTGCAGGGTGAGGTTGCCAAAGGGGAAACGGCCGTAGGCCCGACATCCTGACATGAGCGAGGCCGGGTTCCGACCGGGGGGATCGGAATCCGGCCTCGTTTTGTCTGCCCAGAGGTGTCCGGTGAGGCGTATCCGCTCCAACGGCCTGCTCGAACGTGTTGATCGTCAGTCCCGCGCAGCGCCGCGCAGCGGAAGGGTTGATCGGTTTCACCTGCCGCTGACCGCGCCCACACGCTCAGCACCGATTGCGGCACAATGGACGCTGCGCCCGGCTCCGGGCGCCCGATTCCCGGTCCGAAAGGAAGTTCTGTCGTGTCTGTCTCCATCACCGTGGTGCGCCCCGATTCGCGCGAAACCCGGGTGGTCGAGACTGCGACCACCGGCCTCGACCTGTTCGGGGCCGACCGCACCGTGGTCGCCATGCGGGTGGGCGGCGAGCTGCGTGACCTGTCCGGCGAACTGGCCGCGGACGACGTGGTCGAGCCGGTCGGCATCGACAGCCCCGACGGGCTGAACATTCTGCGGCACTCCACCGGGCACGTCACCGCCCAGGCGGTGCAGGCCCTGTACCCCGACACCAAGCTCGGCATCGGCCCGTTCATCGCCGACGGCTACTACTACGACTTCGACGCGGCGCGTCCGTTCACCCCCGACGACGTGGCGGCGATCGAGAAGCAGATGGGGCAGATCGTCCGTGAGCGGCAGAAGTTCGTCCGCCGGGTGGTCAGCGACGCCGAAGCGCGCGCCGAACTGGCGTCCGAGCCGTACAAGCTCGAACTGATCGGCATCAAGGGCAACACCGAGGGCACCGAGGGTGCCGGCGTCGAGGTGGGCGGCGGAGAACTGACCATCTACGACAACGTGCGACGCGACGGCAGCGTGGCGTGGAAGGACCTCTGCCGCGGCCCGCACGTGCCGCACACCGGGTACCTCAATGCGTACTCGCTGATGCGCACGTCCGCGGCCTACTGGCGCGGCGACCAGCGCAACGCGCAACTGCAGCGCATCTACGGCACCTCCTGGCCCAGCCGCGACGACCTGAAGGCGTACAAGTTTCGGCTGGACGAGGCCGCGAAGCGCGACCATCGCAAGCTGGGCGCCGAGCTCGACCTGTTCAGCTTCCCGGACGAGATCGGCTCCGGCCTGCCCGTGTTCCACCCCAAGGGCGCGATCGTGCGCATGGAGATGGAGGACTACAGCCGGCGCCGGCACGTCGAGGAGGGCTATGAGTTCGCCTACAGCCCACACCTGACCAAGGCGCAGTTGTTCGAGACCTCCGGCCACCTCGACTGGTACGCCGACGGCATGTACCCGCCCATGCACCTCGACGAGGAGCGTGACGCCGACGGCAACGTCCGGCGCCAGGGGCAGGACTACTACATGAAGCCGATGAACTGCCCGATGCACTGCCTGATCTACCAATCGCGCGGACGGTCCTACCGCGAACTGCCGCTGCGGCTGTTCGAGTTCGGCACCGTGTACCGCTACGAGAAGTCGGGGGTGATCCACGGGCTGACCCGGGCCCGCGGCTTCACCCAGGACGACGCGCACATCTATGCCACCAAGGAGCAGCTGGGCGAGGAGTTGGAGCGGCTGCTCACCTTTGTGCTGAAGCTGCTCGCCGACTACGGCCTGGAGGACTTCTACCTGGAGCTCTCGACCCGCAACCCCGACAAGTCGATCGGCGACGAGCAGACCTGGCAGGTGGCCACCGACACCCTGCGCGAGGTGGCCGAGCGCTCCGGTCTGGAGTTGGTGCCCGATCCGGGCGGCGCAGCCTTCTACGGCCCGAAGATCTCGGTGCAGGCCCGCGACGCGATCGGCCGCACCTGGCAGATGTCGACCATTCAGCTCGACTTCTTCGAGCCCGAGCGGTTCGAGCTCGAATACACCGCGCCCGATGGCAGCAGGCAGCGTCCGGTGATGATCCACCGGGCCCTGTTCGGATCGATCGAACGGTTCTTCGGCGTGCTCACCGAGCACTACGCGGGCGCGTTCCCGGCCTGGCTGGCCCCTGTCCAGGTGATCGGCCTACCGGTCGCGGACGAGTTCAACGAGTACCTCGCGGGGGTGCTGGATCAACTGCGCGCGCAGGGCGTCCGGGTCGAACTGGACGCCTCGGACGACCGGTTCGGCAAGAAGATCCGCAACGCGTCCAAGAGCAAGGCGCCGTTCGTGCTGATCGCCGGTGGCGACGACCGTGACGCGGGAGCGGTGAGCTTCCGCTACCGGGACGGGTCGCAGCGAAACGGCGTGCCGATCGCGCAGGCCGTCCAGGTGATCGTCGAGCACATCGCGAGCCGATCCAACGCCGACCCGACCGCCGAGGGCTGGTCCGCATGGCCGAGCACCCCGAGGGCGTCATCGTCGAGGCGGCCGGCGAGCGCCCCGGGGTGCCGGACGCCTTTCAACGGCTCTGGACGCCGCACCGCATGGTCTACATCGACGGCGAGAACAAGCCGTCCGATGCGACCCAGGGGCAGTGCCCGTTCTGCCGGGAGCCGTCGCGGCCGCACGATGAGAGTCTGATCGTGCACCGCGGTGAGGCGGCCTTCGTGGTGATGAACCTCTACCCCTATTCACCCGGGCACCTGTTGGTGTGCCCCTACCGGCACGTGTCGGACTACACCGAGCTCACCCCGTCCGAGGTGACCGAGGTGGCCGGCCTCACCCAACGTGCCATGACGGTGATCCGTTCGGTCAGCCACCCGGCGGGGTTCAATCTGGGCATCAACCAGGGCGACGTGGCGGGCGCCGGCATCGCCGCCCACCTGCACCAGCACGTGGTGCCGCGCTGGCAGGGCGACATGAACTTTCTGCCGGTGATCGCCCAGACCAAGGCGGTGCCGCAACTGCTCGGTGACACCCGCGACCTGCTGGCGCACGCGTGGACCGCCTCACGTTGAACAGAACCTGGGCGACGGGTCCTTTCGTACTCACGGTCGTCCAGCCGGCCCGATGCGTCGTCTCGCGCCCTCGTCGAGCGTGGCTCGATCGGGCGCGAGCGGCAGGTCGATGCCGGTCGACGTCGTCCGCGTCCGGCTCGGTGGGGGAGGGCCACTAGGCTGACCCCGTGTCATCCGGCGAGCCCTACGACACCGAGCGGATTCTCACCCTCCCCAATGTGCTGAGCTTCGCCCGGCTGCTCGGCGTGCCCCTGTTCCTGTGGTTGCTGCTCGCCCGCCAGTACGACCTGCTCGCCGTGGTGGCACTGGTCTTTCTCGGTGCCACCGACTGGGTGGACGGATACCTGGCCCGC
>DAOSUG010000257.1:0-4108 GCA_035378545.1 Micropruina sp.
GACGGCAGCGTCCAGGGCGGCCAGCCCGTCGTCGACGGTACCGTCCGCGATCTGCCGGATCACCGACCCATCGGACGGATCCCGCACCGCGAGCGTGCCGCCACCGGAGGCCGCCCGCCACTCACCCCCGATGAACAGGCCATCGGGAACACCGGCCAGCAGTTCGGCTTCACGGTTGCTACTCATCGGACGTCCTTGTCATGACCAGTCTGCGAGGCGATACCCCTCCACAATGCTGGCCGCGTTCGTGGCGGTCAAGGCCGCACGGGCCTCGGGCATGGGCGACCTGGTGGTCGCGCCGAGCGCCCCCCTGACTATCTCTGGCCTGCGAAGGTCCGCAGGCCCTGGAAAGTTAGGGAGGCGCTGACCCCCCACCTACCTCGGGACTCCACCGCGGGGCGTCCGGACGCAGGTCGACGCCCCCGTCGCCCCAGGCCGCCACGTCGGCCCACAGAACCAAGAAGGACCCGCGCGCCCGCCAGCGGTACCAGGAGGCCAGCAGCCAGGGCGCCCGGACGCCGCGGCGCTCGAACCCCAGAAACGACCCGGTGCGCCGAGGACAGATCACCACCCCGTACACCTCGGGTGTGCCGACCTGCTGGCCGGCGGTGTGGTCCGGCACGAACAACCGGACGTCGCTGAGGTACCCGACCCGCTGCCCGTCCGCGAGCACGGGCTGTCCGATCACGTCACCGAGGAACATGACGACCCCCCGGAATGCGAGCGATCACGTTGCGGGCCAGCCAGTCCTCCAGCCAACCGACCGGCACCTCGTCGGCGTCCACGGCCAGTTCGATCGCCGAGCCGAGCTTCGCCACCGTCGACCACGGCACCCGTTCGAAGTGCGCCTTCGGACGGCGCCCGCCGACGATTCGCTCCAGCACGATGGGGCCGTGCACCAGGTTGAGCACCCGGACCCGGCCATCACCGGTCGGCTCGGGCAGCTCGCTGACCTCGAGGTCGTCCACCACCCCGACGGGTTGGCCGGAGGCGTCCAGCACCTGCCGGTCGAGCAGGCTGAGCCGCGCATCGATGAGACGTCCGCCTCCGGGACGCGGCGGTCTCGGCAACGTCATTGGCCCACCCCCGTGACGATCAGCAGCGGAATCGCGGCCAGCGATGCGACCAGAATCAGCACGAAGTACACCTGGCCGGCCACGTTCAGCGCCCGTCCGTTGACGTGCTCGCCCATGTAGTCCGGATCGTTGCTGACGATCAGGATCGGCAGGTAGGTGAGCGGCAGCGCCGCCGCCGAGAACACCACCGAGATCTCGGTCACCATCACCGGGTCGACGCCGGTGGCCAGCACCCCCAGGCCGATGATCATGCAGATCATCATCGTGACGTGAAAGCGGGCCGCCTGGGCTGGCCGGCGGAACTTGCCCCACGTCCAGCCGAAGAACTGGGCCACCGTGTAGCCCGCAGACAGGGTGGTTTCGAGGGCAGCGCCGAACGTGGCGGCCACCACACCGAGGATCACCGCTACCAGCAGCAGCTTGCCCCCCGCCTCGGCGACCGGCAGCAGCACCTGGCCCAGCGAGGTCACCTCGATGCCCCGCGGCAACAGCACCAACGCCGCGCAACCTGCGATCGCCAGCGACAGCAGTCCGCCGAGCGGGAATCCGACCAGCACGTTCAGCCGCGACTGGCCGAGATCCTTCACCGTCCAGCCTTCTTCGACCGCCCCGGAGCTGAAGAAGAACACCTCATACGGGGTCAGTGCGGCGCCGAACAGCGCCACGGCATAGAACCAGTAGGTCGCGCTCGCCTCGTTGCCGGGCAACCGCTGCAGCACCTGGGCGCCCAGTTCGCCCCAGTCGGGCCCGAGCAGAAAGAACGCAACGGCGAAGCCGATCAGCAACAGGCCGACCAGGCCGGTGACGTTCTCCATCTTCTCGAAGCCGACCCGCCAGATCACCAGCCACACCGCGAGCGCCGCGACCGGCACCCACAGCAGGTAGTGCACGCTGCTGGCCAGTTGCAGGGCCAACGCGATGCCGCCCACTTCGGCGGTCAGGGTGAGCAGGTTGATCAGAAAGGACGCCCCCAGGTTGGCCAGGGCCATCCGCGGTCCGAGCCGTTCGCGGATCACCTCGAAGGTGGCCCGTCCGCTGACCGCCGCGACCTTGCCGGCCATGTGGGCGAACACGCAGATGCCGGCCACGCCGACCAGCACCACCCACGCCAGCGACATGCCGAACCGCGACCCGACCACCGCGTTGGTGACGATGTCGCCGATGTCGAGGAAGCCGCCGATGGCGGTGAGAATGCCCAGGGCGACCGCGAAGAGTCGTTTCATCGGCGCGTCCCTATCGGCCCAGCTGCGTGGCGAGATCGCGCAGTTGCCGTTCGAGAGCCTCCAAGCGCGACAGGTCGTCCGCGTCCAGCTCGGCGGCACCCGCCTGCGCCAGCGCGCTCAGTTCGGACGCCGCCCGCGTCACGAGCGCGGCGACCGGAGCCCTGCGGGCGGGGTCCGCGTCCGCTGCGACCACCAACTCGCGCTGGGCGTCCGCGACCGCATCGCGGGTGGTGTCGAGCAGCACCTGGGTGTAGGCGTCCGTGCTGCGATTCTCAAGCCGCAGCCGCACCGCGAGTGCGAGGCCGGCCACCGCGGAGTGCGACTCGCTCACGGCGAGAGCGGCGGGATCGGTGGCCGGACCGCCCGAGCAGCCGGTCAGCAGCACGCTGGCCACCAGCGCCACCCAGCCGAGTCTCATGCGCACCTCCCAGCGCTAACGATGGCCACCCTCGACGTTGACACGCCTCACCCCTGGGGGCGTACAGACCGCGCCTTTTCGCGGATTCCTCCCCTAGTTCCAGGGGTCGCTCGGCCGCTCGGGCCGTCCCATTTCGCGGTCTTTCGAGAAACCCGTGAGAATGCCTCCCCGCAGCCGGCCAATCCGCTGGATACTACGGGCAACACCCCGGCGCGGAGTGGGTACACGCTGGCTGTTTCCCCGAGCGAGGCGCACCATGTCTGATACAGAGAAAACACAGAAGAAGAAGGAATCCGGCGGCACGTTCCTCGACACGGTCGAACGTCTTGGTAACAAGGTGCCCAATCCCACGATCATGTTCCTCTACCTGATCGCGGTGATCGCAGTACTGTCAGCGATCCTGTCGTGGGCGGGGGTGAGCGTCACCGACGAGGTGGTCACGCCGGTTCCCAAAGACGAGTTCAGCCAGATCAACGAGCATCTCGGCGGCACCTGGTCGATCTACGACTCGACCACCGGCGAGCCGGCCGAGGTGCCCGACTTCATCGTGTCCGAGCAGACCTTTCCGGTGCGCAACCTGATCTCGGTCGAGGGCGCGCGGCACTTCTTCTCGTCCTTCGTCGACAACTTCGCCGGTTTCGGCGTGGTGGCGGTGGTGCTGATCTCGATGGCCGGTGTCGGCGTCGCCGAGCATGCCGGCATGATGGGCGCTCTGATCCGCAAGGTGGTGAAGATCGCCCCACCCCGCTGGTTGACCTTCATTCTGGTCTTCGTCGGCGTGCTGTCGTCGGTGGCCACCGATGCCGGCTACCTGATTCTGGTGCCGCTCGCCGCGGCCGCCTTGATGTCTGTCGGACGCCACCCGCTGGCCGGTCTCGCGGCGGCCTTCGCCGGGGTCGGTGCAGTGTTCGCCGTGAACCTGCTGATCACCCCGTCCGACAGCATGCTCACCGAGATCACCAACGAGGTGCTGGCCAAGGCCAACATGCCGGCGCTCGAAGTGACGCAGAACTACTACTTCGCGGTGGTCTCGTCGTTCGTCATGGCGATCGTGGTGACGTTGGTCACGATCAACATCACCCAGAAGCGGCTGGGCGTCTACAACCAGGCCGACCTGGTGATGGGCGACCAGGCAGACGAGGTCGTCGACGAGGTGGCCGAGGCCAAGGGACTGAAGTACGCCGGCTGGTTCCTGCTCGGCTACGTGCTGCTGATCGCCCTGCTGACCGCTCCCCCCGGAGCGCCGCTGCGCGACCCGCTGACCGGCAACATCATCGGCACCACGCCGTTCATGGCGAGCCTGGTGTTCATCATCTCGCTGGCGTTTCTGGTCTGCGGCATGGGCTACGGCCTGGGCGCGGGCACGCTCAAGGGCGGCAATGAGGCCGTTG
>DAOSUG010000258.1:0-4105 GCA_035378545.1 Micropruina sp.
AAGCTGTGGGCGAGGCTGAACGGCGTCCCGGCAGCCATTCCCTGGGCGGTCCAGTCGGCCGGGGTGACCAGCGACTCGGTGACGATGTCGGTCGGGTAGCCGCCGGCCTGCAGAAAGCCCAGCAGCCGCTCCCGCAGCCTCGGGCCCTCGACCGCCCAGTCCAGGTCGGCGGTCAGGTTGGGCACCGGTTCCAGCACGTACAGCACGCTGTGCCCGGCCGGCGCCATCCCAGGCGCGTCGAGAGTCGGAATGGTGACCAGCCGGGACGGGTCGCTCATCAGTTCCTTGCGCTTGATCAGCTGCCCGAAGGCCTCTCCCCAGGCGTCGGCGAAGTGGATGTTGTGGTGCGAGACGTGCCCGGGGACCGTGCCGCGCACCCCCAGGTGCCACACCACCGCCGAGGGCGAGTAGCTCCCCGTCCGCACCGCCCGGGGTGGCCGCAGGTCGGGCAGCAAGGTGCGGTAGGCCGCGGGCAGGTCGGCGGTCAGCACCACCGCGTCCGCGACCAGCTTCTGCCCACCGGCCTGGACGCCGGCCACCCGGCCCCGCGCGTCTGTGAGGATCCGCTCGGCCGGGGTGCGGTAGTGCAGCCGGGCGCCGGCGGCTTCGAGCGCGCCGGCCATGGTGGTGGGCACGGCGTGCATCCCGTCGGCCGGGAACCAGACCCCGCTGACCGAATCCATGTAGGTGCTCACCGCGTACAGTGCCAGCGCGTCCTCGGGGGCGAGTCCGGCGTACATCGCCTGGAAGGTGAACAGCCGGACCAGCCGGTCGTCGTCGAACCTGCGCCGAATCGCCGGTCCGAGACGACCGAAGCCGCCCAGCCGCACCAGCCGCGCGGCCGCGCGGGGCCGGGTCAGCAGGTCGAGCGGGCTGTCGAAGTTGCGCTCGATGAAGTTCGGCAGTTCGACGTCGTAGAGCTCCTCCAGCCAGCCGACGAAATTCTCGAACGCGGCCGCGTCCTTCGGCGAGACCTGTTCGGCGAGCTCGCGGGTCATCGCCGCCACCGAGGCCCGGACGTCGATCCGGGAGCCGTCGGCGAAGAAGGCTCGGTAGCCGGGGTCCAGCCGACGCAGTCTCAGCGGATCGAGGCTGCCCCCGATCCGGTGGAGCGGACGTTCCAGCAGGCCGGGCATGGTCAGCACGGTCGGCCCGGTGTCGAAGGTGAACCCTTCGGACCGGAAGACACCGTTGCGGCCGCCGGGGGTGGCGTCCCGCTCGAGCACCGTGACGTCGTGGCCGTCGGCAACCAGGTGGCACGCTGCGCTCAGCCCGGACAAGCCGGCGCCGACCACCACCACCCGGCTCATGAGTCCCGCCAGGCCAGCTGCCCGACCAGCCGGCGGAGCCCCTCGCCGGCACGCCGGTCGACCAGCGGTGACGACAGCGCGCGTTCGGCGGCCAGCACCGAGGTGGTGATCAGCTGCTCGACCTCGCGGATCACGCCGGAGTGCTCCAGTTCGGTGCAGAGCCGGGCGACCTCCCCGGCAGTGACCGCGTCCCGTCCGATCCGGCGCAGTTCCAGCCGCCAGGTCGGCCCGAACCGCTGCTCGGCAAGCGCGAGCAGGACGGTGGGCTTGCCCGCGAGCAGATCGTCGCCGACCGGTTTGCCGGTGCGGGCCGGGTCGCCGATCACCCCGAGAATGTCGTCGCGCAGCGCGAAGGCCTGTCCGGCGTGATGCCCGTACTCGTGCAGCACGGCGAGCAGATCCGGGCCGGCACCGGCGGCCAGCGCGCCGAGTTGCAGCGGACGCCACACCGTGTAGGCACCGGACTTGGCCCTGGCCACCTCCTGGGCGTGCTGCAGATCGCGGCGGCCGTTGGCGGCCCCGACCAGGTCGCGACCCTGGCCCATCATCAGTTCGATCGCCATCGTGCGCCAGGCCGCCCGCAACGGCTCCGGCAGGCCGCCGACCAGCAGGTCGGCCTCGCTGTGCAGCAGGTCGCTGACCAGGATGGCGATGTTCTCGGCGTAGCGTTGCGGATCGCCGAGCCCGCCGAGTTCGCGGTGCTCGGCGCGCGCCACCTCGTGCACCGACGGGTTGCCCCGGCGGGTGTCGGAGGCGTCCATCACGTCGTCATGGACCAGCGCGAAGCAGTGCAGCAGTTCCAGCGCGGCGCCGATCCGGATCAGGTCGTCGTGCCCGCGGCCGTGGTCCAGGCCGCCGGCGGCGACCCAGCCCCAGTGCGCCATCCGGGGACGCAGCAGCTTGCCGGTGGTGGCTGCGAAGCCGCGCACCAGGGAGAGGATCGAGTCGGTGTGCAGCACTCCCGGCCGGGGGACGACAGCGCTCGCCAACACCTCCCACTGCCGGCTGAGTTCGTCCAAGGTGGCCTCGACCAGCGGCAGGACCGCGTTCACCGTGTGGCGCTCGGCCACCTCCGGCTGGGATGCCGGTACGAGCTCCAGCGGACTGGTGGTCATCGCCTGGTGGGGCGGGGATGCGGTCACGCTGCTCCCTCCTCGGCTGCCAGGACGGAGGCCAGCAGCGGCACCTGCAGCACCGCCCACGGGCTGAGCAGCTGCGGGGCTTCGGCGACGGTCCGGACCAGGGTCGGCCACGCCACCCATGCTACGTCCATCACCTCGGTGGGATCGGGTGCCAGCCCGGCCGGGTCCACTCGGCCCACCCAGACCGGGCAGAGCTCGTTCTCCACCGTCCCGCCGGCGTCCACCGCGCGGTAGCTGAACGACGCCAGCGCGAGCCGAAGGTCGGTCGGGACCTGACCGAGTTCGTCGCCGACCCGCCGGACCACCGCGTCGCGCGGCGACTCGCCGGGGCGCGGATGCCCGCAGCAGCTGTTGGTCCACACCCCGGGCCAGGTCGCCTTGCCGAGCGCCCGCCGGGTGAGCAGCACCCGACCCGCTGTGTCGAACAGATAGCTGGAGAACGCCAGGTGGTACGGGGTGTCGCCGGTGTGGACGCTGACTCGATCCGCCGCCCCGCTGGGCCGGCCGGCGTCGTCGAGCAGCACCACCTGGTCAGCCACGGCCCGCACTCGTGGTCGCCAAGGGCGCGATATCCGCCGGGCGGGCGGTGCGACGGCTCCTCGCATGGGCGGTCGCGGCCAGGATCGCGATTCCGGCGGCGATCGCCGCCACGGCGGTCGCGGTGGAGTACAGCGGGCCGCCCAGGCGTCCCGCGGCGATCCAGCCGACCGCCCAGGTCATGGCAGCCGCGATCGCCCAGCGTCCGTCCAGCCGGAACGCGTAGACCGCACCCAGCAACGCCGCCACCGCCAGGACGAGGACCGCGAGCGCTTCGGACCAGATTCCGCCGGGGTCGACCCCGGCGTCGACCAGCACCGCGGTGATGTTCGCCACAGTTGCGACACTCACCCAGCCGAGGTAGACACCGAAGGTTCCGTCCACCACCACCGCCTCGACCCGGGAGGCGGGCGGGCTCTGCCCGAGCCTCTGCACCAGCAGACCGAGAACCACGGCGAGGGTGAGGATCACCACCACGCTCAGCCAGAGCAAGCCGACCTGGGTCACGCCGAGCCAGGCCGCGTTCAGCAGCATCGACAGCGCCGCCAACCAGCTGATCCGCGCGGCCCGGGCGTTGCCGCGGGCCCACCACTGCCAGACCACATAGGCGATCAGGCCGAGGTAGATCAGCGACCAGATCGAGAACGCCGTGTTGGCAGGCGCCACCAAGGTCGCCTGGGAGGACAACGCGCCGCCGGAGGACTCCTCCACCCGGGTGCCCAGCAGGCCGAAGCCGGCCAGCGTCCCGATCACCATCACCACAGCGGAGGCGGTGACCAGACTGGCTCGGAGGATCGGATCCGATGTCAAAGGTTGCTCCTGTCTAGATACTTGAACTCTGGACAACAAGAGTGCCCTACCGCGCAACCTTAGACAAGCTGGATGCGCAACATTGCACATTCTTTGCTCACACTGTCGCTCTTGCGCGTCCCGAGCCATAGACTCTGCGGCGAGATGGTCACGATCAGTCAGGCGGCACAACTCACCGGCGTCGCCGAACACACGCTGAGGGCCTGGGAGCGCCGCTACGGGGCCTTCCAGCCCTCCCGGACGCGCGGCGGCTACCGGGTCTACGGCGACGACGCGCTGCACCGGATTCGCACCATGCGGGAACTG
>DAOSUG010000259.1:0-4099 GCA_035378545.1 Micropruina sp.
CGGCGATCGCCAAGGGCGTCGAAGAGGCCAAGAAGGCGTTCTTCCGGGTGCCCCGCATCCAGGGCACGATTCCGCATCCCGTCCAGGGCGAGAAGGCGGCCGGCGTGGTCATGCTGCGTCCGGCTTCACCGGGTACCGGCGTGATCGCCGGCGGCTCGGCCCGTGCGGTGCTCGAATGCGCCGGCGTGCACGATGTGCTCGCCAAGTCGCTGGGCTCCGACAACGCGATCAACGTGGTGCACGCCACGGTGGCCGCGCTGAAGAGCCTCGAAGAGCCTGAGCAGGTCGCGAAGCGTCGCGGGCTTCCCGTCGAGGACGTGGCCCCGGCCGCGTTGCTGCGCGCCCGTGAGGAGGCGAAGCACTGATGAGCACGATCAAGGTGACCCAGGTCAAGTCCGGCGTGGGTCGCAAGCAGAACCAGCGTGAGACCCTACGTTCGCTCGGTCTCAAGCGCATCGGTGACTCGGTGGTGATCGAAGACCGTCCCGAGCTCGTCGGAATGGCCAAGTCGATTCCGCACCTGGTCACCGTCGAGGAGGTTGACTGACATGACGTTGAAGTTGCATCATTTGCGACCCGCACCGGGCGCGAAGACCGAAAAGACCCGGGTCGGCCGTGGTGAGGGTGGCAAGCGCGGCAAGACCGCCGGCCGCGGCACCAAGGGCTCCGGAGCGCGCAAGAACATGCCCGAGAACTTCGAGGGCGGGCAGATGCCGCTGCATATGCGGCTGCCCAAGCTGCGCGGCTTCAAGAACCCGTTCCGGGTCGAATACCAGGTGGTGAACGTCGCCAAGCTGGGCGAGCTGTTCCCTGAGGGTGGCGACGTCGGCGTCGACGAGCTGGTCGCCAAGGGCGCGGTGCGTGACGGCAACCTGGTCAAGGTGCTGGGCAACGGCGAGGTGTCGGTGGCCCTGAAGGTGAGCGCGCACGCGTTCTCCGCCTCGGCCAAGACCAAGATCGAGGCTGCGGGCGGCACCGCCACGCAGCTCTGATCCGAGAGTTCACTCGCACGGGGCGGGACGACCCACCGGTCGTCCCGCCCAGTGCTCTGTTCCCGCCGAGTGCTCCGCTCCGGTACGGGTGCCCTGTTCGCGCCGGGTGCCCTGCCCCGGCACGGGTGCTCTGCTCCGGCACGGGTGCCCCCTATCGGCCCGGCTTCATCGGACGAGGATCACGGGCCGTGCGGCCGCCTTCCCCGTGGAGCTCGACGGCTACTCTATGAAAAAGCTGATCAATCGCCGGTTGAGCGTGTCGAGACGGATGCGACCAGGGGTTTCGACAATCTCACCCAATGGAGTGCGTGTGTAATCAGCGCATCCCCGAGCCGGACGTTAGGACACCCCTTGGCCTCCGAACACCTGCACCACGCCGCCCTCGATCAGATCGGGCAAGAGATCGTCGACGGCACCGCGCCGGTCGGTTCGGTGTTGACCCTGGCCGGGCTCGAGCAGCGCTTCGTGGTGTCACGCACCGTCGCCCGCGAGATCATGCGAATCCTGGAATCCCTCGGCATGGTGCACTCACGTCGCCGGGTGGGCATCACGATCCGGCCACGGTCCAGCTGGAACGTGCTCGATCCGCTCGTGATCCGCTGGCGGCTGCGCGGCACCGAGCACGACCGGGTGGTGCTCGACGTGAACGAACTGCGGGCCTCCCTGCAGCCGATGGCTGCCGAACTGGCGGCGCGCAACGCCACCGCCGAGCAACGCGAACGGTTGATCGAACTGGCGGACGAGATCGTCCGCACCAGTCGCCAGCCCGAGAAGGCGGACGCTCGCGCCGAGGCCGAGCTCGACTTCAACACCCTGCTGCTGCGGGCCACCGCCAACGAGTTGTTCGCCGGCTTCTCGGGCATGGTGCGGCTGGCCCAACGCATGGACGGGACGTCGCACGTCGAACCCGGGCTGGTCTGGGCGCAGCGCTACCGGCGGATCGCGGCGGCCGTCGCCGCAGGTGACGGCGAGACGGCGCGAGTCGCGTCCCGGGCCCAGGTGGCGCAAGGGCTGGCCGCGATGACGGCCCGGGTCGGGCCGCGTCCGGCAATCGCCGAACAACCCACCGCGGACGACTGGTCCGTGTAGTGGCGTGGGGCCCAGGCCACGAGCCGGCGTCCAGAACTTGGTAGAGTTTCCCGGGTTGTGTGCGGTCTCGCGCGCGGCCACCATATGTGAGGAGTACTGGTCGGATGCTGTCGGCCTTCTGGAACGCGCTGAGAACACCTGACCTGCGCCGCAAGATTTTCTTCACCCTCGCGATCCTGGCGATCTTCAGGCTCGGCTCGGTGATCCCCACGCCCAACGTGAACATGGTCAACGTGAACGCCTGTCGGCTCGAGGCGACCACCGGCAACAACGCCGGGCTGTACTCGATGATCAACCTGTTCTCGGGCGGGGCGCTGCTGCAACTGGCCATCTTCGCGCTGGGCATCATGCCCTACATCACCGCGAGCATCATTCTGCAGCTGCTCACGGTCGTCATCCCGAGGCTGGAGACCCTCAAGAAGGAGGGCGCCTCCGGCACCGCGAAGATCACCCAGTACACCCGCTACCTGACCCTGGTGCTGGCGGTGCTGAACGCCACCGCGTTCGTCACCCTGGCGGTGAACGGCCAGCTGTTCCAGGGCTGCTCGCGTGACCTGGTCTACGACAAGGGCATCTTTGCGATCGTGGTGATGGTGCTCACGATGACCGCGGGCACCGGCCTGATCATGTGGATGGGCGAGCTGATCACCGAGCGCGGTATCGGCAACGGCATGTCGGTGATGATCTTCACCCAGATCGCCGCGCAGTTCCCGGCCTCGCTGTGGGCGATCAAAGAGAGCCGTGAGGGGGCGGCCGGCTGGCTCGCGTTCGCGACCGTGATGGCTGTCGGCCTGCTGGTGATGCTGGGCGTGATCTTCATGGAGCAGGCGCAGCGACGCATCCCGGTGCAGTACGCCAAACGCATGGTCGGTCGGCGGCTGTTCGGCGGCACCACCACCTACATTCCGATGAAGGTCAACCAGGCCGGCGTCATTCCGGTGATCTTCGCCAGCTCGATGCTGTACCTGCCCGTGCTGTACGCCCAGTTCCAGCCCGACAACCCGGTGTCGTCGTGGATTCAGACCCACCTGGTGCGCGGCACCGGCTGGTGGTACAACTCCATCTTCTTCGTGCTGATCATCGCCTTCACCTACTTCTACGTGGCGATCACCTTCAACCCCGAAGAGGTCGCCGGCAACATGAGGAAATACGGCGGCTTCATTCCGGGCATCCGCGCCGGTAAGCCGACCGAGGAGTACCTGGCCTACGTGCTGTCGCGTCTGACCGCTCCCGGCTCGCTGTACCTGGCCGTCATTTCGCTGATTCCCGCGATCGCGTTCATATTTTTCAATGCACAGAACAACTTCCCCTTCGGTGGCACTAGCATCCTGATCGTGGTCGGAGTTGGCCTTGACACGGTCAAACAGATCGAGAGCCAGCTTCAGCAACGCAACTACGAAGGATTCCTGCGGTAACTCACGGGCGAGGGGCTCGAATGCGACTGTTGATCATGGGCCCGCCCGGCGCGGGTAAAGGAACGCAAGCCGCCATCATCGGCGAGCACTACCAGATTCCCGCGATCTCCACCGGCAACATCTTCCGCACGGCGATCACCGAACGCACGCCCTTGGGCGAGCGCATCAAGCGCATCATCTCCGAGGGCGGGTACGTGCCCGACAAGCTGAGCGTGCAAGTGGTGGTCAAGCGGCTCGAGCAGCCCGACGCCGAGAAGGGCTGGCTGCTCGACGGCTTCCCCCGCACCGTGGGTCAGGTCAAGGCGCTCGACGCCGAACTCGCCGAGCACGGCTTCCTGCTCGACGCGGTGGTGTCGCTGACCGCCGACGAAGAGGCGATCGTGCAGCGCATGCTCAAGCGGGCCGAGATCGAAGGCCGTCCCGACGACAACGAAGAGACCATTCGCACCCGGCTCGAGGTTTACCACGAGCAGACCGATCCGCTGCTCGACATCTACCGCGAGCGCGGTCTACTGATCGAGGTGGACGGCATGGGTGAGGTCTCCGAGGTCTCGCAGCGGGTGCTGGCCGCTCTCGACGAGCGAGTCAGCAGCTGACCGTTGG
>DAOSUG010000260.1:0-4090 GCA_035378545.1 Micropruina sp.
GCCGATTGGCGGCGATCAGCGGCGTACTCGTCATGCCGGGCATGCCCCGGGGTCTCGGCGCACGCAGAGATCCCGGCATGCGCCGGGATGACGGTGGTCACGACATTGATGGAAGCGCTGATCAACGCGCGGCGTACTCCTCATCCCTGCATTGCCCAGGATCTCGACGCACGTAGAGATCGCGACGTGGGCCGGGATGACAAGCGTCACGACGTCCTAGCGGTCTCAGCGGGTGCCGGGCCGGTGCTCTGCCGCACCACCAACTCGACCGGCAACAGCACGTCGGCCGGCCGCGACGGGTCGGCGTCGGTGCCGGCGCCGCCCTCGCCGGCACGGGCCAACAGTTGCCGCACCAGGTGAGCGGCCGCGCGACCCTTCGCAACGACATTCTGGCGCACCGTGGTCAGGCCCAGGCCGGCCGCGACGGGGTGATCGTCGAACCCGATCACCGAGAGCTGCCCGGGTACGTCCAGCCCCAGCTCGGACGCCGCCGCCACCGCCTGAGCCGCCACCAGATCGGTCACGCACAACACGGCGGTGGGCGCCACCCCCCGCAGCAGGTCGACGATGACGGCCTGATTGTCACCGAAGGCCTGCACCCGGCCCACCACGGGTGTCACCGGCCCCAGCCCCTCCAGCCAGCCGGTGACCCGTTCGTCCAGCGGCCACTCGTTCTGCAGCTCGCCGGCCTGGGCGAGCACCAGCACCCGGCGATGCCCCAGCTCGATCAGAAGTTCAGCCGCCGCCCGAGCCCCGCCCCGGTCGTCGATCGCGACCTGGGGGCCGTCGGGCCAGGGCATGTCGACGCCCACCATGGGCACCCCCCGTCCGCGCAACCACTGCATGGCCTCCGAATCGGGGGGTGACGAGTAGGCGACGGCAGCGTCCATGGCCACGTCGTGGGCGGGCACGTTCGGCGGCAGCAGGGTCAGCGCGAGACCGTCCGCGCTCAGTTCATCGGCCAGCGCCCCCAGGAATCCGGCGGTCACCGGGTCGGACAGCGCCAGCCGCAGCGACTGCGTCCACAACACGCCGATCGTGCCGGATGTGCCGGTGGCCAACGACCGCGCTGCCGGATCGGGCCCGTGATAGCCCACCTCGGCGGCGACGGCAAGAATTCGATCGCGCAACTCGGACGACAACTGATCCGGACGCGAGAATGCGTTCGACACCGTCATGCGGCTGACCCCGACGGTGTCGGCGATCGACTGCAGCGTTGGCCGCGGCATGCGCCCTCCTCGACTTGTGGACAGTGCCTCCAGGCACTATCTTTACCGGTACAGACTATACCGGTAAAGGAGTTCCATGGACGGGCGCAACGCAGGCAACGACTGGTGGCGGCACGCGGTGGTGTACCAGATCTATCCGCGCAGCTTCGCCGACGCCAACGGCGACGGCGTGGGCGACGTCGCAGGCATTCGCAGCAAGTTGCCCTACCTGGCGGCGCTCGGCATCGACGCGATCTGGATCAGCCCCTGGTACCCGTCCCCGATGAAGGACGCCGGCTACGACGTCAGCGACTACCGCGACATCGAGCCGGTGTTCGGCACCTTGGCCGAGGCGGACGCGATGGTGGCCGAGGCCCACGACCTGGGCATCAAGGTGATCATCGACATCGTCCCGAACCACACCAGCGACCAGCACGTGCTGTTTCAGCAGGCACTCGCCGCCGGCCGTGGCTCGGCCGAACGTGAGCGGTTCATCTTCCGTGACGGGCGCGGCGAGAACGGCGACCTGCCCCCCAACGACTGGCAGAGCACCTTCGGCGGCCCGGCCTGGACCCGGGTCGCGGACGGACAGTGGTACCTGCACCTGTTCACCCCCGAGCAGGCCGACGTCAACTGGCGCAACGCCGACATCAAGGCCGAGTTCGAGCAGACCCTGCGGTTCTGGTTCGACCGCGGTATCGACGGCTTCCGCATCGACGTGGCACACGGGCTCGAGAAGGATTGGGCGCTGCCCGACCTCAACGGTCTGGAGTTCCCGCTCGAAGAAGGCGCCGAGAACGAGCACCCGCACTGGGACCAGCCGAGCGTGCACGACATCTTCCGCGAGTGGCGAGTGATCGCCGACGAGTACACCCCGTCCCGGGCGTATTGCGGTGAGATCTGGGTCGGCCGTGCGCATCGCCTGGCGGCCTACCTTCGTCCGGACGAGTTGCACACCGCCTTCAACTTCGACTTCTTGATGGCTCCGTTCCTGCCCAGCACGATGCGCGCGGTGATCGATGCCACGATCGCGTCGCATGCCGCCGTCGGCGCCCCGCCCACCTGGGTGCTCGGCAACCACGACGTCGCCCGTCCGGTGTCGCGCTACGCGCGCGAGCAGGTCGGTCTGGAGCCGATGGCGCGCAACCTGGTGCACTTTGAGCACCTGCCGGCCGATTTCGATCTCGGACGCCGCCGCGCCCGCGCCGCAGCGCTGCTGATGTTCGGGCTGCCCGGCAGTTCGTATGTGTACGAGGGCGAAGAGCTGGGCCTGCCCGAGGTCGAGGACATTCCGGCCGAGGCGCTGCAGGACCCGGTCTGGACCATGTCGGGGAACACCGACAAGGGCCGGGACGGCTGCCGCGTGCCGCTGCCCTGGACCTCAGCCGGCTATGACTACGGGTTCTCGCCCGAGGGTGGCGCCGAGCCGTGGCTGCCGCAGCCGAAGGAGTGGGCCGCACTGGCCGCCGACGTGCAGGACGGCACGCCAGGCTCGACGCTCGAGCTGTACCGGGCCGCGCTGAAGCTGCGCCGGGGGTTGAGCCAACTGGGCGACGGGGTGCTCGAATGGCTGGACGCGCCGGAAGGCGTGCTTGCCTACCGGCGCCCGGGTGAGGGCGGCGGGTTCCAGAGCTGGACGAACTTCGGCCCCGACCCGGTGGCGTTGCCGGCCGGTGAGCTGCTGTTGGCCTCGGGCGACCTGGTCAATGGTCAACTGCCGGCCGACACCACGGCCTGGCTGCGCGTTTGATTGTGAGCGGGTGGGTTTTGGCACAGCAGTCGGTGCCAAAACCCACCCACTCTTTCCATGGCACTGGACCGGCCGGGCGAAACAAAGCTCGAATCGGCTGTATCAGCGTTGGGGCGGCGTGTACCTAGTGGTTGAAGTCGCTGATCCCGAGGGTGCTGGGGGGACGAATCGGTGGTGCGACAAGGGGGAACGCACGGTGCGCGACGCACCGGCGCAACCGGTCCGTTCGGGGGGAGGGGCCGGTAGCCGGTGTGTCGCGCACGTGCGCCGCCGGTGGCGGCCGGCTCGCCCGCACGACCGCCACCACCTGACACAATCGATGGCGTGACCCCACGCCATGACTCTCCGATCGTCACCATTCGCTACTGCACGGGTTGCCGCTGGCTGCTGCGGGCACAGTGGTACCAAGGCGAGTTGCTGCAGACCTTCACCGACGTTCTCGGCGGGGTGCTGCTGGTGCCCTCCAGCGGTGCGATGTTCCGCATCGAGGTGGGCGAGGTGACGGTCTGGAACCGCAAGACCGACGGCGGCTTTCCCGAGATCACGGCACTGAAGCGCCTGGTGCGTGACCTGGTCGCGCCCGACATGTCGCTCGGCCATTCCGACGATCCGACACCGCCCAGCGACACCTTCTCCTGAACCTGCATCCACGTATGGGTGCCTTCGCGAGCGGCACCAGACGGGTGGACTGGCAAGCCGTCCGCGCGAGGGCATAGCGGGTCTGCCTTGCGTAGCCGGCGACGCCAGGGGGCCCGAATGGCGCCGTGCGCCCCCCTAACCATCACTGGCCCGCGAAGCTACGCGGGCCAGAGATAGTTAGGGGGGCGGTTGCAGTAGGCGCAGATCAGTGCGTGACGGCCTTCTCGGCGCCCGCGCCGGTCATCGAGCGAACCTCCATCTCGGCCTGCTTGGCGGCGTCGAACTCGCGGCTGGTGACCGTGCCGAGCCAGCCAAGGAAAAAGCCGAGCGGTACCGAGATCAGCGCCGGGTTGGTGAGCGGGAACCACGCGAAGTTCACCCCGGGGAACATCGATGACTTCAGCCCCGACACCACTGGCGAGAAGGCGATCAGCCCGACCGCCGAGATCAGGCCGCCGTAGATCGACCACACCGAGCCGCGGGTGTTGAACCG
>DAOSUG010000261.1:0-4085 GCA_035378545.1 Micropruina sp.
CGCGAGGGCGTCGTGCCCGACCTGATCACCACGGCCAAGGGCATCGCCGGCGGGTTGCCGCTGGCCGCAGTCACCGGCCGCGCCGAACTGATGGACGCCGTGCACCCCGGCGGCCTCGGCGGCACCTACGGCGGTAACCCGGTCGCCTGCGCCGCGGCCCTGGGCGCCATCGAAGAGATGGAGACCCACGACCTACCCGGGCGCGCCCGGCAGATCGAGCGCATCTTTCGCACCCGGTTGAGCGAGCTCGCCGACGACCACCCCTCGATCGGCGAGATCCGGGGACGCGGCGCGATGATGGCGGTCGAACTGGTCGAACCGGGCACCAAGCGACCCGATGCCGGCCTCACCGCGCGGGTGGCGAGGGCATGTCACGCGCGGGGTTTGGTGGTGCTCACCGCCGGCTCGTTCGGCAACGTCTTTCGCTTCCTGCCGCCGCTGGCGATCAGCGACGACCTGCTGCACGAGGGCCTGGACATCATCGGCGAGGCCTTCGCCGAGGCGTCCGCGGGCTGAGGCGCCCTCGTTCCGCACTCAGCGTGGACGCTGCTGGTCGCCCCAGGTGCCCGGCTGGTCGTAGGGTTGCGGCCGGCCGTAGGGCTGATCACCCGAATAGGGCTGATTGCCCGGTTGGGGCTGGTACCCACCGCCCTGGATCGGGTACTGCGGCGCACCGGGCGCACTGGGTTCGGACGGCTGACCCTCGCGGGCGGCTCGTCCGATCGCCAGAATCAACAGAACCGTACCGACCACTGTGAGTGCGACGCTCGCGAAATTGAGCGCCGCGTAGGCGAACACCGGGCTTCGAGCCTGAATCATGGCGGTGGTGACGAGACCGGACACATGGGTGAGCGCCAGCATCACGATGCCGGACCACATCAGGGTGCGGGCGCCCTGCCGGAGGCGTCCGGTGACCACCGCGCCGGTGATCACGAGAGCCAGCAGCCCGAGCAGGCTGTAGAAGACACTGAACAGGTTGAACATCGGACTCCTCCGTCGGTGTGCCGCGATCGTACCCAGCGGCGGTGTCGCCCTGGCGATCCCTGGTCGCCGGCGTTCAGCTGAGGGAACGTGCCGCGGTCAGGGTCGGCAGGCCCAGCCCGACCAGCCGCTTCTGGGGGGTGTGCCGGGCGTCCCAGGCGTCACCGCCGCGGGTGCGCCGCAGGCCGGTCACTCCCCCGTCCGCGACCAGGTGGTGCGGCGCGGCGTAGCTTATCTCGGCCAGGCCGATGTCGCCCGGACGCGGCCGCTCAGCCCCGTCCGGTAGCCCCACGTGCACCAGGCGGTTGTCGCGCGACCGTCCCGAAACGCGGGCGGTGGCGGCGTCCTTGCGGCCCTCGCCGGCCGCGAACAGCACCTCGACCCGGGTGCCCAGAAGCTTCTTGTTCTCGCTCCAGGCCAGGTCGCCGACCAGGTCGATCAGCCGCTCGTAGCGCTCTTGGACGACCTGCTTGGGCACCTGATCGGGCATCGTCGCGGCGGGGGTGCCGGGCCGGATGGAGTACTGAAAGGTGAAGGCGGCGGCGAACCGGGACGCCTGCGCGACCCGCAACGTCTCGGCGAAATCGGCCTCGGTCTCACCCGGAAAACCGACGATGATGTCGGTGGTGATCGCGGCGTGCGGCATGGCGGCGCGGACCCGCTCGATGATGCCCAGGTACTTCTCGGAGCGGTACGAGCGGCGCATGGCCTTGAGCACCCGGTCGGAGCCGGACTGCAGCGGCATGTGCAGGCTGGGCATCACGTTGGGCGTCTCGGCCATCGCTTCGATCACGTCGTCGGTGAAGGCCGCCGGGTGCGGCGAGGTGAACCGGACGCGCTCCAGGCCCTCGATCGTGCCGCAGGCCCGCAGCAGCTTGCCGAAGGCGAACCGGTCACCGAACTCGACGCCGTAGGTGTTGACGTTCTGACCGAGCAGGGTGATCTCTTGCACGCCGTCGTCCACCAGGGCCCGGATTTCGGCCAACACGTCACCCGGACGGCGGTCGGTCTCTTTGCCGCGCAGTTGCGGGACGATGCAGAACGTGCAGGTGTTGTTGCAGCCGACGCTGACCGACACCCAGGCCGAGTAGGGCGACTCGCGGCGGGTGGGCAGGGTGGAGGGGAACGCCTCCAGCGCCTCCGCGATCTCGACCTGCGCCTCGTGCTCGATGCGGGCGCGCTCGAGCAGCACCAGCAACTTGCCGATGTTGTGCGTGCCGAACACCACATCGACCCAGGGGGCGCGCTTGGTGATGGTCTCCCGGTCCTTTTGCGCCATGCACCCGCCCACGGCGATCTGCATGCCCGGGTGCGCAGCCTTGACCGGCGCCAGGTAGCCGAGGTTGCCGTAGAGGCGATTGTCGGCGTTCTCGCGCACCGCGCAGGTGTTGAACACCACCAGGTCGGCCTGCTGGCCGTCGCTGTGCGGGGCGTACCCGGCGTCTTCGAGCAGCCCGGCGATCCGTTCGGAGTCATGATTGTTCATCTGACAGCCGTACGTGACCACCTGATAGGTGCGGGTTTGTTGGTCGATCGTCATCTCGGGGCGCAAGCTTACCGGGTGTGCCGCCACCCACCTACGGCCGTACGAGGCACCCGTCGGCCGGCAGTGTGACCTGCTCACTGATCGGCCAGGTACTGGCCGGGCGTCATACCGGTCACCGTGCGAAAGTCGGTGGTGAAGTGCGCCTGGTCGGCGTACCCCAACTCGGCGGCCAGATCGGCCAGCGAACCCGCGCCGCTCTTGAGGCGGGTGATCGCGTCGTGCAGCCGGCGCCGCTGGATCAACCACTTGGGGCTCAGCCCGACCCGGTCCAGGACCAGGCGCTGCAAGGTGCGTTCGGTCAGGCCGAAGGCCTCGGCGACATCGGTGACCCGGGTGACGTCCGGGTGATCGGTGAGCCAGTCGATGACCGCATTGATCAGCCGTCCGGGATCGTCCAGTGGAAGCAGCGGTGACAGCGCCCGCTCGTACGCGGTGATGGCCGCCAGGTGACCGGCCTCGTCGGACGGGTCGGTGGCCATGGCCGCCGTGATCTGCTCGGCAAGCCCGGCACCGTCCAGCCTGGTCAGTGCGCGGAGGTCCACGTGGCTGTCGACCAGGTCGCTCACCGACGCTCCCAGCAGCAGTCGTCCGGACGCCGGACGCAGCATCGCCCCGACCGCCCAGCCGTGGCCCTCCAAGGTCACCGATGAGCGGCCACGCACCACACCGTAGAACCGGGCGTAGGTGTTGCTGATCACCAGCAGGCACACCGGATGCTGCAACGTGCTCTGGGTGGAGGGTTCGCTCAGCGACCAGACCGGGATCCAGTATCGCCCGACGATCTGGGCCAGCCGCGACGAGGGCTGGTAGCGGAAGATCGGCGGCGAGGGACGCGAGACTCCCGTCAGGTGCGCCCTGTCGACCGGATCAATGCGGCGCGGCGGCGACGTGGTCATTGTCGGATTATCACAAGCCGCCGGCGCACACGCCTCTTTAGGCTCGCGGCATGAACCACACCATCAGCATCTTCCGCGACCGCGCGGACCGCTTCTCTACCATCCTGGCAGGTGTCAACAGCCGCTGGGATGCCCCGACGCCCTGCACGGACTGGACCGCCGAAGACATCGTCCGGCACGTGATCGCGACCGAACGCGACTTCTTGGCGCGCCACGATCTGGGCTCACCGGACGCCACCGCTGACCTCGAGCCGGCGCAGGCCTGGGACCAGCACCGACGCAGCACCCTTGACATCCTGAGTCGGGACGGCGTCGCCGATCGCGCCTTCGACGGCCACTTCGGCCCGACGACCATCGGTGACACGCTGGCCAACTTCTACGGCTGGGATCTTGCCGTGCACGGCTGGGACATCGCGCGGGCCACCGGCCAGGACGGCAGCATCACCGCGGACGAAGCGGACAATCTCGCGCGGATCGCCGCGACCTGGGGCGAGGCGCTGCACAGCGAGGGGGTGTGCGGGCCGGCCCGTCCGGTGGCCGACGACGCCGGACCTGTCGAGCGTCTGCTGGCGATGGTTGGCCGCGACCCTGACTGGACCGACTGATCGCGGGCGGAGCGCGAATCGTCTCCCGACTGAATCGTGCACCCGTCTGAATCGTGC
>DAOSUG010000262.1:0-4074 GCA_035378545.1 Micropruina sp.
GACCCCGTCATCCGGCTGTGACCCCGTCATCCCGGCTGTGACCCCGTCATCCCGGCTGTGACCCCGTCATCCCGGCTGTGACCCCCGTCATCCCGGCTGTGACCCCGTCATCCCGGCGAACGCCGGGATCTCCGCCACAGCGTGATCGTGACCTGACAGGACAGGGCAGCCCGTCATCCCGGCGCAGGCCGGGATCTCTGTGTGCGCCGAGATCCCGGGGCAAGCCCGGGATGACGAGAGGGCCTGGGATGACGAGTGGGCCTGGGATGACACGTTGGCCCGGATGACAAGTCGCCAACGGTTCGCGCCTTGATCAGCGCTTCCTCAGGGCACCAGGATCGCCCGCCCGCGGACGTTGCCCGCGTCGAGGTCGGCCAGGGCTTTCAGGGCGTCGGTCAGCGCGTACTTCTGGGTGTGCAGGGTCACCTTGCCGGCCTGGGCCAGTACCATCAGCTCGGCCAGGTCGTTGTAGGTACCCACGATGTTGCCGATGACGCTCTTCTCGCCGGCCACGAAGTCCAGCGTCGGCGCGACGAACTGGCCGCCGTAGCCGATGATGTACTGGTAGCCCGCCGGGGCGGTCATCGCCCAACCGTCCAGCTCGGCACCCTGTTCGGCGACGAAGTCGAACACCACGTCGGCGCCCTTGCCCTCGGTCAGGTCCTTGACCGCCTCGACGTGGCTGCCGTCCGCAACCACCGCCTCGTCCGCACCGATCTGCTTGGCCAGCTCGAGCGCGGCCGGGTTGCGGTCGACGACGATCACCCTGGCGCTGGTGATCGCCTTGAGCGCCTGGATGCCGATGTGGCCAAGACCGCCGGCGCCCTGCACCACCGCGGTGGTGCCCGGGAACAGTCCGGACGCCGCCTTGCGCACGGCGTGATAGGCGGTGATGCCCGCATCGGCGAGCGCCGCGACGTCGGCCGGATCGGTATCAGGGTTGAGCTTGACGCACGCGCGGGCGGTGGTGCGCAGGTATTCGGCCATGCCGCCGTCGTTGTTGCTCAGGCCCGGGAAGAAGGCGTTGGAGCACTGCATGTCACGGCCGGCCCGGCAGGCCAGGCACAACCCGCAACTGGGCTGGGGATGCAGGATCACGGTGTCGCCCACCGCCACATTGGTGACACCGTCACCGATGGCGTGCACCCAGCCCGCGTTCTCGTGACCGATCACGTAGGGCAGGTCGGGATTCTGGGCGGCCTGCCAGTCGCCGTTGATGATGTGCAGGTCGGTGCGGCAGACCCCGGCGCCGCCGATCTTGACGATCACGTCAAGCGGGCCCTGCAGGGTCGGTTCGGGAATGTCGTCGATCGTGGGATCGGAATGGTAGGCGTGTACGCGCACGGCTTTCATGTGAACTCCTCGTCGTTGAAAAGTGGCCGGAAATGCCGACCTGACACCCCTGCTGTCTACCCGCGTCGCGGTCGGGTGTCCACCCCTGATTCTCATCCGCCGACAAGTCGTCCCACGACCTGAGCATGCGGCAGGGCCCGGCTCCGACAGCCGAGCGGGTAGCCTGCGCGAATGATCGTCCCTCGTTCGTGGGTGCTGCTGATGCTGCTGTTCGGCACTGGTGCCCTGGCGGGTTGCAGCGTCGATGGACGCATCGACGTGGTTTCGCCGACCGCGGTCAACCTGGACTTCACGGTGCGCGGGGAGCCCAGTGCCTCCTGCGACGGCGGCATCGAGGGGCTGAGCGTCACCCCCGGCACCGATCCCGGTGGCATTGTGACCTGCCACTACGCGGGCACGGTGAATCCGTCGGCGTTGGGGGGCGCCATCGTTCCGGTCACCACGGTGGGCGAGTACATCGCGGTGGTCGTCAACCCTTTTGGCACCTCCGGCCAGGGTACGGGCAGCGAGACTATCAATACTGTCGACGTGACCCTGGTGCTGCCCGGCGATGTCGTGGAGCACAACAGTGGCGTGGCACAGGGGCGTGAACTGCGGCTCACCGATCCGAACCTGCTGCAGGTGCCCGGCGGGTTTCGGGTCGTCGCGCTCAACCATGCGGGTCCGTCCTACTGGTTGTGGTGGACGGGCGGAGGCCTGGTTCTGGGTGCGGTCGCCGGCTGGGCCGCCTCGTGGCTGCTTCGACGACGACTGCGACATGCGCGGGGCGTGGCTCAGGACCCCGGCTCGGGTGCGACCGACTCGGCGCTGCAGGAAGGGCGCGACCAGGACCATCCGGGCGACCAGGACGATCCGAGCGACCAGGACGATCCGGGCGACCAGGACGATCCGGGCGACCAGACTGGCTGGCGCGATGCCGCCGAGCCGGCGGGTGCGACGGGCATGGTTGCCGGCGAGCCGGCCGCCCCCCGCCTTCGCACCGAGTCGACCGAACAGCCTTCCGACGAGCCGCCCGGCTTCTCCCGGCCCGGCCCGGCGCACCAATCAGCGCTCGCCCGCGACGCCCCCGCCCGCGACCCGGATCCGTACCTCTGGGCACCCGAGGACTGAGGCTCCGATCTGCGACCGTGGCCCGATCTCGGCCATAGCACCGTGTGGTATCCAGAACCGATGCGGCAACTGGTGCGGCGACTGATCGCCATGGTGGGTGTGGTGGGCGCCATGGCCTGACCTGCGAGGTGGTGCCCGCCCACCGGGCGAACCCGGACGGCACGCTGAGTTGAGCGGCAACGCAACTGGCGTCACGAAGATTTCACTGTGCGCAGATATACCGATTTTACCGCTAGATTCCCCCAGAGGCGGTTTGCAACGTTTCATCCGAAAACTGGCGGTAGATTCGGTATATCGGCTGGTGATGATTTCAGCCGATCGTCGGTTCGCTCTGGGCAAGCAGGCTCTCGATCTCGGCGACGATGCCGTCGGGGTCGCCCTGTAGTCGCGGCCCGGTGTTGCGACGCACCCGAAACCCGGCAGCCATCAGGCGGTTCTGGCGTGCACGGTCGGCGTGCCGGCGTTGCAGTAGTCGATGCTGCGGGCCCGTCACCCGCGTGCTCGAGGGTGCGGCGCGTCGAGGTCGCCCCTGGGCCGGCCGAACACCACGGTCGGCACTCGAAGCCTCTGCCTCGTGCAGGGCACGGTGCCGGCCGAAATCCAGCGTCAGTGGCGTCGGCATCGCTCACAACGGAGACACCTCCAGGCCGTCTACAACCCGTCAGGTCACGCCGGTGGGGTCTCGGCCTCGGATCGATGGACCGCTGTCACCGACATCGCGGTCGAGGTCATGTTTGCGGGTCAGGTGCTTGAGAGCACCGGCATCGCCGAGGGCAGCCCGGTCCGGTTCACCGATGTGGCGCAGATCAACCAACCGCTCGGCTTGCGGGCGGTCGGGCTCGACCATCCCCGGGGCCGCGGCGGGCCCTGCTGATACCCGCCATCGCGTTCGTGGTGGGTGCACTCGGCGTCTCAGCGCTGCGGGAGGAGCCGGGCGCCGGCACCTGCGTGAGGGTTCGGGCTTTGAACGCTTCTTCGGCGAAGCGCCGGGCACGTACTGGCGATTCGGAGTCGGACCAGGAGCACGCGCGATTCGGGGTTCCCCGGGAGCCGGGAAGCCTGTTACCGCCCGAATTGCGTGACCAGGCTCGTGGCGGGCAGGGGTGGCGGCTGGGAGCGACCGGGCAGCGACCCACCCGCCGAGGGCGGGGGAACGTCCACCGATCCGCGACCCGCGCATGCCACGTGGGCCCCGCCGGACGAACCCGACTGACGGGGCGGTCGCCCCTCCCGTCAGGTGACGGTGCCGGTGACCCATCACCCGGACACGTGCCATAGCGGCGGCGCCGTGCGGCGATCCTCGCGGTGCAGCAACCATACGGAGGACCCCCGTCACGCATCGCGCTCTCCCCGCCGGTGACGCACCGCGCACGTGGCCACGGTCGATCGTGTGTGCACGCCACTTTGCCGTTGTGGGACGATGAACCCCGGCGCGTCCGCCGATTTTCCTCCTCGCGAGAGTGTGACCGATGGCCATTCCCTCCTTCGTCGATGCCGCAACCCTGACGGTTGCCGGTGGCAACGGCGGGCACGGCTGTGCGTCCATTCACCGCGAGAAGTTCAAGCCCCTCGGCGGCCCCGACGGCGGCAACGGCGGCAACGGCGGTTCGG
>DAOSUG010000263.1:0-4073 GCA_035378545.1 Micropruina sp.
CGGCCAGGATCTCGTCGTCGAGATCGGCAAGCCCTGCGCACCGGCGTGCGTACCACCGCAGCCGGCCTGGAGCGGCGGATCAAGGCCGAACGCGGCGTCTTTCTCGGCGGCGGTGGCTTCGACCACAACCGGGCGTGGCGCGAGCAGTTCCAGGGCGTTGACGGACGGGCGTCGTCCGGCTCCAAGGGCAATGTGGGCTCGGCGATCGAGGTGGCGCAGCGGGTCGGTGCCGCGGTCGACCTGATGGACGACGCCTGGTGGGGCGGCTCGATTCCGCCCGCGACGCCTGAGCACAGCGCGGGATTCCTGGTCAGCGAGCGGTCGATGCCGTTCTCGATCATCGTCGATCCGGCGGGCCGGCGGTTCGCCAACGAATCCGAGTCCTACGTCGACCTGGGTCACCACATGCTCGAACACGCCACGACTGTGCCGGGCACCTGCTGGATGATCGCGGACGCTCGGCACGCCCGCCGTTACCTGCGTTCGTACGCGATGGATCCGCGGGCCGTCAAGGCGATGACCGAGGCCGGCATCATGGTGAAGGCGCCCACGCTGGCCGAACTCGCGTCCAGGATCGGCGTGGACCCGGCCGGGTTGCGGGCCACCGTCGAGACGTTCAACGGCTATGCCCGCTCGGGTATCGACCAGGAGTTCGGACGGGGCAACTCGGCCTACGACCGGTACTACGGCGACCCACTGGTGCGGCCGAACCCGAACCTTGGCCCACTCGAGAAGGGACCGTTCACGGCCGTGCAGGTGGTGCCGGGCGATCTGGGCACCAAGGGTGGTGTCGTGACCGACGAGTATGCCCGGGCGCTACGTGAGGATGGCTCGGTGATCGAGGGTCTCTACGCCGGCGGCAACAACTCGGCGTCGGTGATGGGCCGCACATATCCGGGTCCGGGCTCGACGCTCGGGCCGGCCGCGGTGTTCGGGTACCTGGCCGCAAAGCATGCCGTGGGGGTGCCCGTCACGGCGTAGACCCGGATCCACCGATCCGTGCCTACTGCGTAGCTACATCCGGGCGGCCCTGGCTGCGTCGGCCACGCTCGACAGACGTCCGGTACCCCCGATCCGACCGCGTGACAAGGCCATCGGTCGGGTGCCGTTCGCGACGGCGCTCAGCGGTGGATCCCAGACGTCCGCCAAGGAACAGGTCGAGCTGGCCGGGTCCTTCGCGGGCCGGGGTGTCGACGCAACCGACGGATTGCGCATTCTTCAGCGCACTCCCTCAGCGTTCGCGGGGTCGACGTCCTGACGGTCGCACGAACTGCCAGGGTTGCTGACCCCGCGACGGCGTGGTCGGCCTCCGACGACTCTGTTCGGATCCGAGACATCAGTGGTGCCGGCCTGGATTCCGCCCCGCCGACGCGCCACGGTGTGGGCGAGAGGAGTGCGCATGCAGGTCACGAATGTCGCCGTGGGGATGGGTCCGCTGAGTCGGGAGCAGGTGATTGCTGTCGCCCGCCACGATGCTCGGGTCACCATCGCCCCGGACGCGTTGGCGGCCCTGGCCGCCACTCGGGCCCGGATCGAGGAACTCGCGGTCGCGGACCGTCCGGTCTATGGGGTCTCGACGGGGTTCGGTGCACTGGCCACGCGGCACATTCCGTTGGAACGCCGCGCCGACCTGCAGCGCAGCCTGATCCGCTCGCACGCCGCCGGCACCGGGCCCGAGGTCGAGCGCGAGGTCGTCCGGGCGATGATGCTGTTGCGCCTGTCGACCCTGGCCACCGGACGAACCGGCGTGCGTCCGATCGTCGCCGAGACCTACGCCGCGCTGCTGAACGCCGGTATCACGCCGATCGTGCACGAGTACGGGTCGCTGGGTTGTTCGGGTGACCTGGCACCTTTGGCGCACTGTGCGCTGGCGGTGATGGGGGAGGGGTTCGTCCGCGACGGGACCGGTGAGCGGCTTCCGTCGGCCGACGCACTGCGTGAAGCCGGCGTCGCCCCGGTCACCTTCGCCGAGAAGGAGGGTCTGGCGCTGATCAACGGCACCGACGGCATGCTCGGGCAACTCGTGTTGGCTGCGCACGACCTGAAGCGTCTGCTGACCACCGCCGACATCGCCGCCGCGATGAGCGTCGAGGCGCTGCTGGGCACCCCTCGGGTGTTCGCGCCCGACCTGCAGGCGCTGCGTCCGCAACCCGGCCAGGCCGCGGGCGCACGGGTGATCGCGGCGATGCTGGACGGGTCCGCGATCGCGGCCAGCCATGCCGAGCAGGACTGCCCGATCGTGCAGGACGCCTATTCGTTGCGCTGCGCCCCGCAGGTCAGCGGCGCCGCCAGGGACACGCTGGCGCATTGCTGTTGGGTGGCCGAGAACGAGTTGGCCTCGGCGATCGACAACCCCGTGGTCACCCTCGACGGGCGGGTCGAATCGAACGGCAACTTTCACGGCGCGCCCGTGGCCTACGCGCTCGATTTTCTCGCCATTCCGGTCGCCGACGTGGCATCCATGAGCGAGCGGCGCACCGATCGCCTGCTCGACGTGAAGCGCAGCCATGGGCTGCCGCCGTTCCTGGCCGACGATCCTGGTGTGGATTCGGGCCACATGATCCTGCAGTACAGCCAGGCCGGCATCGTGTCGGAGCTGAAGCGCCTGGCCGCACCGGCCTCGGTCGATTCGATCCCGAGTTCGGCGATGCAGGAGGATCACGTGTCGATGGGCTGGGCGGCGGCGCGCAAACTTCGCCGTGCCCTGGACGGACTGACCCGCGTGCTGGCGGGTGAGTTGCTGAGCGCCGCCCGGGCGCTCGACCTGCGCGAGCAACGTCCGGCACCGGGAACGGCAGCGGTGCGCGACCGGATCCGTGCGGTGGTCGAGGGCCCCGGCCCCGACCGCTTCATCGCCCCAGAACTGGAGGCGGTGGTCGAACTGGTCCGCGGGGGCGCTGTGGTGGCGGCCGCCGAGGGCGTGGTGGGCGTGTTGGAGTAGGCCGGGCCGGGAAGCTCGTGACAGCGGGTGGGTTTTGGCACAGCAGTCGGTGCCGAAACCCACCCGCTCGGCTCTGGCGTGGCCGGCCCGCCTATTGCAGGCGTCGGGTGATCTCACCGGCGCCCGAGATCAGCTGGCCGATCAGCTCGGACGGCTCGCGCAGCATCACCCGCGCCCGCCAGGTGCAACTCAGGGCCGCCACCGGCTGGCCGTGCAGATCGAAGATCGGCGCGCCCGCCGAGCGCAGTCCGGCGGCGATGAGTTCGACCTCCTCCGACCAGCCCTGGGCGCGCTCGAGCGCCAGCGCGGTCTGCAGTTCGCCGAGGGATCGAGGGCCGCGGCCGGTGCGCGACACGAAGTCGCCAGGCTTGCTGTACAGCGCCCGCAACTGCTCGATCGGCAGCTGGGACAGGATCGCCCGTCCGTTCGCGGTCAGATGGGCCGGCAGCAGCACGCCCACGGCGGTCACCAGGGGTGGTTCGAGTTCACTGTGCGTGGGGGGCAGTTGCTTCAGCAGGTACATCGTGCTCGCGCCGCGCAGAATGCCCAGGTGCACCGTGATGCCGGCCGCCGCGGCCACCGTGCGCAGCACCGGACGGGCCAGCCGCTCCAGTTGGTCGTGCAGGGTGAATGCGGACGACAGCTGGTAGGCCGCCGCTCCCAGCGCATAACCCCTGGCCTCGGGCACATAGACGGTGAATCCGCGCTCGGTCAGCACGGTGAGGATGTGGTAGACCGACGAGCGCGGCAGGTCGAGGTCGCGAGCGATCGTCGAGGCGGGCACGGTTCCGGTGCGTTGCGCCAGGTAGGTCAGCATGTCGAGCGCCCGGCCGACCGCCGGAGAGGTGCTCGATTCTGAGGGCATTCATGCTCCGTCTCGCTCGATCGGCCTGCGTCTGAGTCCTGACCTCGCCGGGGCTTTGTTCATGTCTCGGATCCCAGATTGTAGCGACCCGACGCATGAACCGCCGCCACCACCGTCCGATCCTGAGGTTGCAGAGAGCCGAGCAGAGGAGCATCCATGACCATCACCGCCGATTCGGGCCTCAGTACCGCGACTACGTCCGGCCCCCGGCCCGTCCGCGCCCCCCGCGGCCTCGACCTGCACACCAAGGGTTGGCCGCAGGAGGCC
>DAOSUG010000264.1:0-4072 GCA_035378545.1 Micropruina sp.
CTTGTGTCGCCGACACTGGTGTCCGAGACCTGGTGGACGAAGAGCAGCGTGTCACTCTGGGCGGGTGAGCGCCATCGAGCCTTCGCTTCGATCGGCGAGCTGCACGACCCGCCACGTGGCCGAGGTGAGCACCGCCTGAGCGCCAGGTTGTTCTGCAGGCGGGGTTATCCACAGATTGCTGCGGACGGAGCCGCTGGGTCCGTTCGCTGTCGGAGGTGCCCCCTAGGTTGGACCGCATGGACCACGCCACGCTCACTGCTGCCGACGAGACCGTTGTCAGCCAGGTCATCGAAGCCCTGGCCGGGCCGGGTGCGCGGTTGCGCGACGACCAGCGCACCGCGGTCGCCGCGCTGGTCGAACCCGGCTCGCGGGTGTTGGTGGTGCAGGCCACCGGGTGGGGTAAATCGGCCGTCTACTGGTGTGCGACGGCGCTGCATCGGGCTGCGGGGCACGGCCCCACGCTGGTGGTGAGTCCACTGTTGTCGCTGATGCGCGACCAGGTCGCGGCCGCTGCGAAGGCCGGGCTTCGGGCGGCCACGATCAACTCCTCCAACGTGCGCGACTGGTCGGCGATCGAGGCCGAGCTGGCCGACGATCGGCTCGACGTGGTGCTGGTCAGTCCCGAGCGGTTGGCCAACCCGGGTTTCGGGGCGCGGGTGCTGCGTCAGATGGGCTCGCGGCTGGGGCTGTTGGTGATCGACGAGGCGCACGCGGTCAGCGACTGGGGGCACGACTTTCGTCCCGACTATCGGCGGGTCTCCGACGTGCTGCAGCAACTCAACCCCGACACCCCGGTGCTGGCCACCACCGCCACCGCCAACGAACGGGTCACCGACGACGTCGCGGCCCAGCTGGGCGAGGCCACGCTGGTGCTGCGCGGGCCGTTGGCCCGGGCGTCGCTCGAACTGGCGGTGGTCGATCGGCTCAGCCCGATCCAGCGCTACGCGTGGGTGGTCGATCACCTGCCGCGGCTGCCCGGATCGGGCATCGTGTACGTGCTCACGGTCGCCGACGCCGAGCGCCTGGCGCAGGCGGTGCAGGTCGTCCACGGCGACGCGGTGCCGGTGGCCGCGTACACCGGTCAGCTCGACGCCGAGGTTCGGCATCGACTCGAAGACGACCTGCAGGCCAATCGAATCAAGGCGTTGATCGCCACCTCGGCCCTGGGCATGGGCTACGACAAGCCCGACCTCGGCTTTGTGGTGCACGTCGGTTCACCGCCCTCACCGGTGTCGTACTACCAGCAGGTGGGTCGCGCCGGGCGGGCCATCGACCACGCCTCGGTGGTCCTACTGCCGTCCCCAGCCGACGAGGGGGTCTGGGACTACTTCGCCACCGCCACGATTCCGGTCGAGCCCGAGGTGCGGCGGTTGCTGGCTGCGCTTGAACAGGCGGACGGGCCCGCGTCCGTGCCGCAGCTGGAGGCCGAGACCGGCCTGCGCCGCACCAAGGTCGATCTGTATCTGAAGCAACTCGCGGTGGCGGGCGTCACCGAGCGAACCCCCGACGGCTGGCTGGCGACCGGTCAACCCTGGGTCTTCGATGCCGCGCACTACGAGGGGGTGCTGGCCGTGCGACGCCGCGAGGCCGCGATCATGCGGGCCTACACCCGTGGCGAACGGTGCCTGATGCAGCTGCTGCAAGAGTCGCTGGACGATGCCACTGCCGCACCCTGCGGGCGCTGCTCGGTGTGCCGCAACACGCTGCCGGCCCCGCTGGAGCCGGAGCCGCGCACCGACACCGTCCGGGCGGTGGCCACCGGGCTGCGCGGCAGCGCGCAGCAACTCGACCCGCGCAAGATGTGGCCGGGTGGCGAGTTCGGCGCGCGCGGACGCATTCCGCAGGGCCTGCTCGCCGACGTGGGCCGGGTGCTGGTGCACGCAGACGCGCCCGAATGGGCCGACACGCTGGGCGCGGCAGCGGGCGGCGACGAGGCGGCGCTGGGCGAGGTGGCCGACGGCTGCGTCGGTGTGCTGTCGCGGTGGCGGGCGGACTGGCCGGCCCGTCCCCAGATGGCGGTGGCACTCGAGACTGGCGGCTACCCCGGTCTGGCCGAGCACGTGGCGTCCCACCTGGCCAGGGTCGGCCGGCTGGAGCTTGGCCGGTTGGCCGTCGCAGGTGATGCGCCGCCTCCCGACCGTGAGGTGCCCAGCGATCGCGAGGCGGCCTACTGGCGCGGGGCGATCGAGGTGCCGGACGCTGCCGCGGTGGCCGGGCGCGTCGTCCTGCTGGTGGTGGACGCCACCCGCAGCCAGTGGGCGGTCGCGGTGGCGGCGGCGAAGCTCCGCGAAGCGGGTGCGGCCATGGTGCTGCCGCTGGTGATCCATCGGCAGGTGTGAGGTCGCGAGATCCCGGCACTCAGGTCACGTGTGGCGAGACTTCGTCGGTCGAGCTTGTCGGAACCCATCGCGAGGTCCCGGCGTACACCGGGCTGACCGTGCTTCCACACGTCATCCCCGGCTTGCCTCGGGATCTCCAGCCACCCGAACCGCGGGCCCGCCGGTCGAGGGTGTCGAGGCCTACCCGGCGTCCAGGCCGATCAGCCGGCGCACCGGTGCGACCCCCTCGACGCTCAGCTCGGGTCCCCGGACGAGGTCGTCCGGGGTCAGCAGGTAGCGGTTCTCGAGGGCCGCCACCCGGCCGTCCTCGGGGTCGGCGGCGGTGCGTCCGCGGAGTTTGCGGACGGTGCCGTTGGGCCGGTAACCCACCTTGCGGCTGACCGCGTTGGACGCGGCGTTGTCGACAAATGCGGCGGAGGTGATTTCTGCGAAGTCCAGGTGGTCGAACAGGAATGCGCAGATGGCCTGCCGCATCATCGTGCCGATGCCGCGGCCCTGATGCCGGGCGCTGAGCCACGAGCCGGTCTCACCGGTGCGGGTGAGCAGAAACTCCTCCGTGGTGACGCCTTGGATGCCGACCAGTTCGCCCTCGTGCCGGACGGCCAGTTCGAGCGCCCACCGCTCCGGCCCGAAGCCGGCCCGCGCACCCCAGTGGTACTGCAGAAACCCGCGGTGGAAGCGGTCCGCCGGCGCGAGCGTCCAGGGAAAGAGGAACGGCATGGCGTCCGGCGCGTGCACGCCCTCGAAGGCCAGGTTGGCCAGCACGATCAGGGTGTCGTCGTCCATGCCCGACAACTCGATCGGGCCGGCGGTGACCCGCAGGCCCAGCACGGGGTAGGCCGTGGCGAGCGAGATCGGCGCACTCATGTCGCGACGGTACTACTGACTGCTGAACAGCCGTCTCGATAAGCGGTCTCGGCAGGCTCGACCAGCGGAGCCCGCCCGTCGCGCTGCGGCAGGATGGACGTCATGACCGATCCCACCATCTTCGGCACCCTGGACGCGCAACCGGCGAGCGCCCGTCCGGACCTCTTGGCGCCCCCGGTGGCGGCGGCGATCCACCTGATTCCGGACGCGCTGGTCGCCGAGATCGATCCGGCCTACGCCGACACCGAGCAGTTGTGCGCCCACTACGGCGTGCCGATGGATGCCTCCGCGAACGCCGTGATCGTGCGCGGCACCCGCGCCGGAGTCGAGAAGCACGCCTGCTGCATGACCCTGGCTCACCGGCGGATCGACGTGAACAACGTGGTGCGGCGCCGGCTGGACGCCCGCAAGGCGTCGTTCGCACCGATGGACTACGCGGTCGAGGCGACCGGCATGGAATACGGCGGCATCAATCCAGTCGGGCTGCCGGCGGACTGGCCGATCTGGGTGGACGGCGCCGTGGCCGAGCGCGACTGGGTGTGCATCGGCTCGGGGGTGCGGCACTCCAAGCTGTTCATCCCCGTCGAGGGCCTGCTGGGCCTACCCGGCGCCGAACGGGTGGACGACCTCGCCCGCGACGTCGGCTGACCGCTGACCCCGGCGTCCCTCCCCATCCGCCGGACCGTCGCGCTCCTCCCCACCGCTCCCCTGACTATCTTCCGCTCGCCAACCTTGGCGAGCGGACGATAGTTAGGCGAGCCAATGATGCCCTGGCGCGAGTGGCCCGCCGCGACCCGCCGGGCGTTCAGACCTTCGCCGCCGCTGCCCGGACCAGGCCCGCGAAGGCGTCCACGTCGGCCTCGGTG
>DAOSUG010000265.1:0-4071 GCA_035378545.1 Micropruina sp.
CCAGCCCGACGTGGGCGGCGCGGTGCGCAGCGCCGAGGTGATCGAGCCCGGCTTCGTCACCGACCTGTTCAGCGCGTTCTACCCGCTGGCCGCGGCCAGCTCGGTGATTCGCGGGCTCGAGTTGGAACGCCACGGCCTGCGGTGGGTGCAGGCGCCCACCGTGCTGGCCCATCAACTGGACGACGGACGGGCCGCGGTGCTGCACCGTGACCCGGCCGCGACCGCCGCCGCACTGGACGAATGGGCGCCCGGTGACGGGCAGGCCTGGCTGGACATGTTCGCGCACTGGCAGCTGATTCGCGACGACCTGCTCGGAGCCCTGTTCACGCCGTTCCCGCCGGTGCGCTCCGGCCTCGGGCTGCTGCGCCGGCTGAAGGTGTCGGGCGCCCTGCGGCTGGCCCGGCTGGCCGCGACGCCCGTCCGGCGCCTGGCTGAGGAGCGCTTCGCCGGTGACGGTGGCCGGCTGCTGCTCAGCGGTAACGCCATGCATGCCGACATTCCGGTGGACGCCGCCGGCAGCGGCCTGTTCGGCTGGCTGCTGTGCATGCTTGGGCAAGACGTCGGCTTTCCCGTGCCACAAGGGGGTTCGGGCATGCTGGCCGCGGCCCTGCGGTCGCGGGCCGAATCGTTCGGCGCGCAGGTGCACACGGGCGTGACGGTCGAGGCGGTGCTGGTGCAGGGGTCGCGCGCCACCGGCGTCCGGCTCGCGGACGGCTCGGTGGTCAGGGCTGAGCGGGCGGTGCTGGCCGATGTGACCGCGCCGTCGCTGTACTCGCACCTGTTGGCCGACGTGCCGCTGCCGTCGCAGTTGCGTCGCGACCTGCGCGACTTTCACTGGGACCCCGCCACGCTCAAGGTGAACTGGGCGCTGCGGGCACCGATCCCGTGGCTGGCCGAGGCGGCGCGCGGTGCCGGCACGGTGCACCTGGGGGTCGATTCGGACGGCTTCGTCGACTTCGGCGCCGACCTGAGCGTCGGACGGCTGCCGCGCCGCCCGTTCGCGCTGTTCGGCCAGATGGCGGTCGCCGACCCCACCCGGGCACCCGAAGGCGCCGAGACGGCCTGGGCCTACACGCACCTACCGCGGCGACTCGCGAGCGACCCCGAGGCGATCGCCACGCAGGTGCGGCGGCTGCAGTCCGCGATCGAGCGGGCCGCGCCGGGCTTCGGCGACCTGGTGATCGGCCGGCACGTGCAGTCGCCGTCCGACCTGCAGGGCAGCAACGCCAGCCTGTCGCTCGGGGCGCTGAACTCGGGCACGGCGGCGATCCATCAGGAGCTGATCTTTCGCCCGACGGTGGGCCTGGGGCGCCCCGAAACCCCGATCCCCGGGCTGTTCCTGGCCAGTGCGTCCGCCCACCCGGGTGGCGGGGTGCACGGGGCCTGCGGCTGGAACGCCGCCCGCTGTGCCCTGGCGGCCGATGGACGCCTCGCGGGCGTGCGCAACGCGCTGGTCCGCACCGCCTGGGAGCGGGTGCTGCAGGGCTGATCGGTCGGCGGGATGCCCGGATCCGGGTTGAGGTGACGGCTCCGCCCGGACCGGATGCCGGGCCGGGTGGGTCGACGCGGACCTGGGCCTACTGACCGCCGGGCCAGTAGTGCTGATCGTCGTAGCGGGGCTGTCGGCTGCCGAAGATCGCCTGGCCGACCCGCACGCACGTCGCGCCCTCTTCGATGGCGACCTCGAAGTCACCCGACATGCCCATCGACAGCTCACCCGGCCCGATCGAGTCGGGATCGGTGTCGCGGGCCTGGTCGCGCAGCGTCCGCAGCCGCACGAAGCAGGCCCGGACCCGGTCGAGGTCGCTGCTGAACAGCGCCAACGTCATCAGGCCGCGGACGCGCAGCGCGCCGAAACTGGTCAGCGCCTTCAGAAAGGCGGTTAGCTGGTCGGGGGGCAGTCCGTACTTCGAATCCTCGGCCGAGGTGTTGACCTGCACGAAGACGTCCAGAGCGCGCCCGGCGGCCTGCAGCCGGCGGTCCAGGGCTTCGGCCAGCCGCAGGCTGTCGAGGGCCTGGAACTCGGCGGCGAAGGCTGCGACGTCGCGGGCCTTGTTGGTCTGCAGGTGCCCGATCACCGACCACGCGACGTTCAGGTCGCGCAGGTTCTCGTACTTGCGCCTGGCCTCCTGCACCTTGTTCTCGCCGAGTTGGTGACAACCCGCGGCGACGGCGTTGCGCAGCCGGTCCTCGCCGACCGTCTTGCTGACCGGCAGCAGGCGAACCTGGGCGGGGGACCGTCCGGCCCGTTCGGCTGCGGCGGCGATGCGGGCCTGCACGGTGGCCAGGGTGCGGGCGAAGTCCTCGACGGCGATGGCTGCGGGGTACGTGGCGGGTGGTGACTGCGGCGGTTCGGCGGCGAAGGACATGAGTCCACGCTAGCGGGCGCCACCGACGGGTGGGGCTGCGCGTGTCGCCGGCGAGCCACGACCCGGGATGCCGGTGAGACTGCGGCGCGTCATCGCGTGGTGTAGGGCTCATTGCGCACGGACGAACCCGCGCAACGAGACAACCCGCGCAACGAGCGCTTGACCGCGCAACGACAGCCCGCCGGGCGCACGTGACCGTGGCGACTGTGCCTACAGTCACGTCGGCGGCTGGACGCCCAGCAGGTGCAGCACCGCCTCCTCGAGCGCCTTCTGGCGCGAGGCGGGGGAGCGGTACCGTCGTCCGGCGACGTCGGCGATGGTGGCGCCGGACTCGTACAGGTCGGTCACGCGCGGGTCGATGTAGGAGTTCTTCGCCACGGTCGGGGTGTTGCCGAGGTAGGACGCCACCTCGACCACCGCCGCGCGCTCGACCTTGGCCCGGGCGGTCTTGGTGGCGGCGGGGGGTGCTGCAGCGAGGGTGGCGGCGAAGATCACCGTGGCGTGCCAGGTGCGAAAATCCTTGGCGGTGAAGTCGCCGCCGAACAGTTCGGACAGGTAGGCGTTGACGGTGCCGGAGGCCAGGTCGACCCACTCGTTGCCCTGGCGGTAGGCCAGCAGCCGATCGCCACCGCGCCGGGTCCGCATCACCTGCAGGGCCTCGATCACCGGTTCGTTCTCGATCAGCACGCGGTGCTCGATGCCCGACTTGCCGACGAACTGGAAAGCGAGCCCGCGACCGTGCCGCCGCACATGCCGCCGCTCCAGGGTGGTCAGCCCGAATGACCCGTTGGCGTCGGCGTAGGCGTCATTGCCGATCCGGAAGTAACCCAGATCGAGCAGCCGGACGGCGGTGGCCGCGGCCCGCTCGAGCGGCATGCCGTCCCGGGCGAGATCGGCGCTGACCTGCGCGCGGGCGTCCGGCAGGCACAAGGCTGCGGTGGCGACCCGGTCGAACTTGAGCTTGTCGCGCAGCACCCGCCAGTGCGGGTGGTACAGGTACTGGCGGCGTCCGGCAGCGTCCACGCCGGTGGCCTGCAGATGGCCGTTCGGCGCCGGGCAGATCCAGACGTCGCGCCAGGCCGGCGGGATCACCAGGGCCTTGATGCGCTCGACGTCCGCTGCGGGTAGGGCGTTGCCGCGCTCGTCCAGGTAACGAAAGCCCTTGCCGTGCGGACGACGCGTCCAGCCGGTCGAGGTGGGTGAGACCCGGCGCAGGCGCGGCATGGCGGTGACGCTACTCCCGCGCCGGCTGGTGCCGCCTCATTCGTACGGGTGGGCGCCGTGCCGCCGCCGTACGAGCATCAGGGGCGTGACCAGCCACAGCAGGGCGAAGACCAGCAGTGCGCAGACGCCGGCGAGGATGCCCGCGCCAACGCCGGCGATCATGCCCACCACCAGGGTGGCCACCAGCCCGACTGTGATCGCCAGGCACGACAGCCCCGCCATCGCCATCACCCCGCCGATGTTCACCAGCACGTCCTTCTCATGCCTGCGGAACAGAATGCGGTGAGCCGTCACCGGCGTCAGCACCAGCGCGGTCGCCAACGCCGAGAACGCGACGGCTGCCAGAATGACGCCGATGAGCACCGGAGCAAGCTCGGCGAAACGGGCCTGAAACGGCAGGATCAGCAGGAAGCCGGTCAGAATCTGAATGCCGGTCTGCGTCACCCGCAGCTCCTGCAGCAACTCGCCCCAGTTGCGG
>DAOSUG010000266.1:0-4065 GCA_035378545.1 Micropruina sp.
CCGGGCTCACCGGGGTAGACGTCCACGGTCGGGATTCGCTTGCGCGGGTAGACCCCGATGCGCGCGGTCCCGCCGCAGTTGATCACGGCGCACAGCACCCGATCGTCCGCCACGTGGTTGGTGAATCCGTCCACGGCCTCGCCACCGGACAGTTCGGCGATCCTCGCCGCCACCGGATGGATGCCGCCGCTGGTCACCGAGAGCACCACCTTCTTCTCATCGGTGGGGGTGAGGGTGAGACCTGCGCCCCAGCCGCCGCGGCCCTTGCGGATCGTCACGGTCTGGTAGGTCGTGGTCGGCTCGCTCATTCGTGGCCTCCCTGGAAGCGACCCGCCGCGTAGGCGGCGTCGAACTCCGCGAAGCGGGCCTCATGACCGCCGCGCTTGATGAGCAGCTTCGTGATGTACTCCGTGACCACGCCGCGGATCAGGATGACCACGATGCCGACCAGGAAGTACAACGCCGCCAGCCGGGCGTAGGCACCGGGGTTGATCGCCAGCACACCGGCCGAGACGCCGGTCCACACGAAGATCTCGCCCGCATTGGCGTGCGGAAAGAACGCCGTGACCGGGTGCACGAACGACACCGCCGAGTCGTAGAACGCCGGCTTCTGCCGCTCGGGCAGGAACCGTCCGAACGAGTAGCACATCGGGTTGGTCAGCATGATCACCGCGATGATGGGCATGATCGTGTAGCGGGTGACCTGGTACTTGCCGGCCCATTGCACAGCGCGGGTGACCCGCTCTTCACCGATCCACGTGGTGATCGCATACATCGCGGTCAGCAGCACGATCAGCAGCGGCAGAATGCCGGTGACCAGCCCGGTGAAGCTCTTCGCCGCTGCATTGAACAGACCGATGAAGTTCTCAGCTATCCAGGTGATGACATCCATGGGATCCCCTCCCTTCCTATGAGTCCATGCACCTAAGTGCGGGGCCCGGGGTCGATCCCCGGAGCCCGGTTGTGCGACGGCTGGGCCTGATGCCCCCGTCGGTCTTCGCTGCGCGGACTCGTCCGCGAAGCAAATCCGTGTGTGCGCCCACGGGCGCCGTCCGGTGCAGGGTGGCGGCGCTCACGGTGCCAGCCATGCCTGCACCGCCGCATCGAAGGTGGTGGGATCGTCGTGATCGGCCAGCGCCTGGACGGCCGGCGCGTCGCCGAGCCGGGCGAGCACCTGCTGCAGCCCGCCCACCTGGACGGCGGGATCGGTCACGCACAGCAGCACCACCAGTCGCACCGCAAGGCTCTCATTCGGCGAGCCGCCCATCAGACCGAACTCGACCGGTTCGGCCAGGCTGGCCACCGCCAGCCCCGGGTGCAACACATGCTGGGCGTCGGTGTGCGGAATCGCCGCCGGCACCGGCATCGGCAACCCCGTCGGGTAGGCCTGCTCGCGGGCCAGCACCGCGGCAGCCAGGGACGGCAGCGCGTGACCGGACTCGACCACCCGCTGCGCCAGCGCGGTGAGCACCTGATCGCGGTCACCGGTGGCGTGGTGCAGCGCGCAGCCGTCCAGCAGCCGCAGTGCGGTCGCACCGGTCACGGTCGGGTTGCCTGACATCTCGCGCTCACCCCACCGTCGCATCGTCCGCGGCATCGGTTTGTGCGGCCAGTTGGCTGCGGGCCCTGCGATCCAGCAGCACCTTGGTGCCGACCACGAAGGCCACGCACAGCACGGCCAGCACCAGCACCCCGGGCGTGCCAAGCGCCGCGGCGCCCATGAACAGCCCGGTCATCGGGTTGGCGCCGTCCACCAGTGACGAGATCACCGTCTGACCCTCGCCCAGCTTGAAGCCCGAGCTGACCGCGACCTGCGTGAACGCCGGGGCGATCCAGGTGGCGATGAAGAGGCCGAAGCCGATCATGATCGCCCCACCGAGCACCGAACGGACGATGTTGCCGCGGAACACCGCGACCATCACGGCCACGATGAACGGAATGGTGGCCAGGTCGACCAGCGGCAGCACCTGGTTGCCCAACGGCGCCAGCGCCACCGCCAGCAGCAACGTGACCGGCACCAGGATCAGCGAGGTGGCAATCACCGAGGGCTGCCCGACCGCGACCGCGGAGTCCAGACCGATGTAGAACTGACGGCCCGGGAACCGCTTTTGAACGAACTTTCGCGCTGCCTCTGAGATGGGCAGCAGACCCTCCATCAGGATCGCCACCATGCGCGGCAACAGGAACATCGCCGCCGCCAGCGAGATGGCCAGGGTCAGGATCGCAGCGACGTCTTTGGCCGGATCACGGAACGGGAAGGCCAGCACGCCGATCAGCAGACCGAGGATCAGGCCCAGCATCAGCGTCTCACCGAAGATGCCGAACCGCTTCTGGATCGCCTCGGGCGTCGCGTCCAGCTTGTTGAAGCCGGGAATGCGGTCGAAGAGCCAGTTCAGCGGCATGGCCAGAATGCCGTAGGGCGCCGAGGTGCCGTGCGGAAACGAGATGTCGGGCAGCTTGAAGTACTTCTGCGCCACCGGTGCGGTGATGTCGGCCATGGAGAGGATCACGGCCAGGTGAATGCCGGCGCACATCAGGCCCAGCCAGAAGTTGCCGGTGATGGCCGCCACCAGGGCCCCGATCAGGGCCGAGTGCCAGTAGTTCCACAGGTCGATGTCGAGCGTGCGGGTCAGGCCGGTCAGCAGCAGCACGATGTTGACCACCAGGCCGACCGGAATGATCACCGCCCCGATCGTCGAACCGAAGGCGATCGCTGCCGACGAGGGCCAGCCCACGTCGACCACCGACAGCTTGACGCCGAAGTTGGTCGCCATCGCCTGGGCGGCCGGCGCGACCTGCTCGCCGAGCAGCCCGATCACCAGGTTGATGCCGATGAAGCCGATGCCGATGGTGATGCCGGCCCGGAAAGCGCGACTGAACGACAGGCCCAGGCCGAGGCCGAACAGGGTGATCAGGATCGGTAGCACCACGCTCGGACCGAGCGTGGTGATGTGGGACGAAATGGCGGCGAGTACTTGCTCCATCATTGCTCTCCTTTGCGCGGACGGGGCCTGGCTGCAGACCCGCTGGGACGTTGCATGACGCGGTCGGACCGCACCGATCGCTTCAGCTGAGGTGGGAGTCGATCTGGCGGTAGACCTCGTCCTCACCGAAACCGGTGAGCAGCGCGATGGCACGCACGACCGGCACCGTGACGGTGTCGGGCACATCGGTGGTCGCGACGATCAGGTCGGCCTCGATGTCACCGCGCAGCAGGTCCATCACCTTGCCCTGGTCGACGGACGCCTGGAGGCCCACCTCCTGCAGGTGATCGCGTACCTTCGAGGCCACCACCGTCGAGGTGGCGATACCGGTACCGCAGATGATCAGTACTCGCTTCATTGCGAACTCCTTCAGTGCCTAGCCGAGCAGTAGGAACGGGTCTTCCAGAATCTCTTGCATGGTGGCGAACGCGCGAGCGGCGTCCGCCCCGTCGGCCACCCGATGGTCGACGGTCAACCCGGCCTCGCAGACCGTCCGGGCCCGGATCGCCCCGTCGGCATCGAAGGCCGGCTGCACCTCGACCGAGCCGAGGGACAGCGCGGTCGCCTGCGGCGGGGTCAGCAGGGCGTTGAACCGCTGGATGCCGAACGAGCCGAGGTTCGACACAGTGCCGGTGCCACCGCCCATCGTGCTGGGATCGGCCTTGCCCGACTTGACCGTGGCGGCGAGGTCCTTGATCGCCTGGTTGAGGGCCCGGATACCCAGGTTCTGCGGATCACGCAGCACCGGTGCCAGCAGGCCGGCCGGGGTGTCGATCGCCAGCGCGACCCCGACGTGGGGGTTGGTGCGGACGCCGTCGCCGGCCCAACTGCCGTTGAGACAGGGGTACTCCCGCAGCATCAACGCATAGGCCCGCAGCAGGATGGTGTTCCAGCTGACGCCCTTGAGTGAGGCGGTTCGGGCGGCAGTCAGTCGCGTCAGGTCGAGGGATCGCCACACGGTGAACTGCGGGATCAGGGCCGTGGCCTCCAACACCCGCGCGGTGGCCACCCGGATGCGCCGCGACTTGGCGTCGCCGAGCAGTTCGCCCTGGGTGGGCGAACTGGTCGAGGTCTGGCCGCC
>DAOSUG010000267.1:0-1052 GCA_035378545.1 Micropruina sp.
GGGCGCCTTCATGAACTGGCCGGGGCCGACCTTCACCGACTCAGGCGGGTTTCAGGTGATGAGCCTCGGCGCCGGGTTCAAGAAGGTGCTGGCCATGGACACCGTCGGCCTCGCCGACGACGACGTGATCGCCGAGGGCAAGACCCGGCTCGCACATGTGGACGACGACGGAGTCACCTTCACCAGCCACCTCAACGGCGACCGGCACCGGTTCACCCCCGAGGTGAGCATGCGCATTCAGCACGAGCTCGGCGCCGACATCATGTTCGCCTTCGACGAGTTGACCACCCTGATGAACACCCGCGCCTACCAGGAGCAGTCGGTGGCGCGCACCCAGGCGTGGGCCGTCCGCTGCCTGGCCGCGCACGCCGAACTGACCAGAAGCCGCGCCGACAAGCCATACCAGGCACTGTTCGGCGTCGTCCAGGGCGCGCAGTACGAAGACCTGCGCCGGCGGGCTGCGCGCGACCTGGCCGCCCTCGAGGTGGGCGGCGCCAGCTTCGACGGGTTCGGCATCGGCGGCGCGCTCGAGAAGGAGAACCTCGGCACCATCGTGGGCTGGGTGACCGACGAACTGCCGGACGACAAGCCCCGACACCTGCTCGGCATCTCGGAGCCGGACGACTTCTTCGCCGCGATCGCCGCCGGTGCCGACACTTTCGACTGCGTGATGCCCTCGCGGGTGGCCCGCAACGCCGCCCTGTACACCCGCGACGGACGGTTCAACGTGAACACCGCTGCGCACCGGCGGGCGTTCGAGCCGATCGAGGCCGACTGCGACTGCTACACGTGTGCGCACTACACCCGGGCCTACCTGCATCACCTGTTCAAGGCCAAGGAGATGCTGGCCTCGACCCTGGCCACGATCCACAACGAGCGGTTCACGGTGCGACTGGTCGATGAGATCCGGGCGTCGATCGAGGGTGGGGAGTTCGACGCCTTCCGCGAGGAGTCTCTCGGCCGGTTCTACGACTGAAGCGAGTCGAGCTGAGGCTGCACTGGCGCCGGAGGCCCATGTGTCCTGGGTGGGCGTGCGAAACTGCACCAGATTT
>DAOSUG010000267.1:1152-4053 GCA_035378545.1 Micropruina sp.
GCCACCTGAGTGCGCTCGTCCGGCGTCGTGGCTGCGAAATGTGGTGCAGTTTCGCCCGGACGTGCGGTCGGCGGGCTACGCCGAGGGGGGGTGCCTGCCCTGTCGTCGGACGGCCGCACGTCCTGGGTGGGCGTGCGAAACTGCACCAGATTTGCCACCTGAGTGCGCTCGTCCGGCGTCGTGGCTGCGAAATGTGGTGCAGTTTCGCGTGTACGTGCCGTCGGCGGCCAGTCCGGTGGGCGAGTGCCTGCCCCTGCCCCTACGGATCCCTACCGGTGACGCAGTAGGGCAGCCCGGACGGGTCGCGCAGCACCGTCCAGCCGTCGTGGTCGCGGACGTGCGCCGCGCCCCGCGCGACGTGCCGCGCCACCTCGGCCGCGACGTCGTCCGTGGCCAGGTCGAGGTGGGCGCGGGTGGGGCCCGTCGGCTCGTCCAGGCGGTGCAGCAGCAGGCGCAGCGGCAGGTTGGGGCGGCGATCGACGGCGGTGAACTCATCGCCGCTGAGCGCACGGACCGGCTCGTCGAGCAGGGCCGACCAGAACGCACTCTCGACGGGGTGGACGTTGCGGGGCAGGTCGAGGGCCACCTGGTCGACGCGGCTGCGGTGCCCGGACGGCCAGGTGACCGCTGGCGGACGGGTGCCGTTGGGGTGCCGCACCAGGCAGAAGACCAGGCCACCGGGGGAGCGCAGTACCCGGTAGCCGAAGCCCTGATCCGCCACCGCATCCGCGCCGAGTGCGACAGCGCGATCGGCGGCGGCGTCCGGATCGGGCACGTGCACGTCCAGGTGAAGCCGTGGAACTTCATCGCCGAGGCGTTGCACCCGCAGGTAGTCGTCGCCGTCGCCGGGCACCAAGGTGCCGAACTCGCGGTCGCGGCCACGCAACGGCGAGAGTGCATACCCGGTGACCGCGGCCCAGAAGGCGGTCGTGACCCCGAACCGGGCGCCCGGCAGGTCGATGAATGCGCTGAGCCAGAAGGGTCGGGTGGCGTCCATGCGTCGAACCGTAGTGCGGCGAGCCGTCCGGGGCTCTTCTAAGCTCAGCCCATGGCGCTCTCACGCGAGGACATGATCGAGATTCTGGCCGAGGCGGACCCGGTCGGGCTGATCGCGACCGGTGCGCCCCGCGACGAGTACGCGGCCGAGGCGGACGCGATCCTGTCGCTGCGGGGCGTGCCGAAGCTGACCGAGATCACCGGGGTGTTCGCGGTCAGCTTCAGCGAGCCCGGCGCCTGCACCCGGGAAACCGCGCGGTGGATCGCCGAGGAAATGGTGCGGCGAGCGGCGGGCTGAGCCTGGATCCACCGATCTGCGCCTGCTGCGCGGCCCCGTCCGGGGGCCCTGGGGTTGCCGGATGGTGCGCGGCCACGTCCGGGGGGCCCTGGGGTACCGGATAGGCAGGCAGATGCCGCCGACCTGGCATTCCGAGTTGGCGCGCTGCGGGTCTGCGTGACCGGGCAGACTGTCGTCCGTCCCGTGGTCGGGACCGAGAGGACGTCCGATGGCAGCAGTGACCAACCGGTCCATCGGCGCGCCCGCGGCCTACTACCTGTTCGAGGGCGGTGCCGCACTGCTGAACGCGCTCGGCTTCACCCTGATGCTGGTCCTGCAGGTGCAGGTGGTCGGCCTGTCGCCCTTCGAACTGGTGCTGATGGGGACGGTGCTCGAACTCACCCTGGTGCTGTTCGAGATTCCGACCGGCGTGGTCGCCGACGTGTACTCCCGGCGTCGGTCGGTGCTGATCGGTGCGGCGGTGATCGGCGTCAGCCTGCTGGTGCAGGGGCTGTGGCCGATCTTCTGGCCGACCCTGCTGGCTCAGGCGCTGTGGGGCATCGGCTACACGTTCATCTCGGGAGCAGTGCAGGCGTGGATCACCGACGAGGTGGGTGAGCAGGCCGTGCAGCCGGTGTTCACCCGCGGCGTGCAAGTGGCACTGGGGGCCACGATCGTCGGCACGCTGCTCGCCGGTCTGCTCGGGCAGTTCGACCTCCGGTTGCCGATGGTCTTCGCCGGCGTGGGCTACCTGCTGCTCGCCGCCCTGCTCTTTGTGGTGATGCCAGAGACTGCCTTCCAGCCCGCGCCGAGGGCGGATCGGCAGAACTGGCGGCACCTCACGCAGACCCTGCGAATCAGCATTGGGCTGGCCCGACGACGTCCGCTGATCAGGGGTTTCGCCTGGGTCGGGCTGTTCGTCGGATTGTCGTCCGAGGCGGTCGACCGGTTGTGGACGGCCCGCCTTCTGGAGTCGTTCGCGCTGCCGCCGTTGGCGGGCACCCAGGGCACGGCGCTGTGGTTCAGCCTGTTCGCACTGGTCGGCACGGTGGTGTCGCTGGTGGCCAGCCTGATCGCCAACCGGCTGGCCGCCCGCCGGCTCAAGCAACTGCACCCGGGGGGGCTACTGGCCGCCCTGGTCGTGCTTCAGGTAGTGGGTGTGATCGGGTTCGCCCTGGTGGGCTCGGTGTTGGTGGCGCTGGTCTGCCTGTGGCTCCGGGACGCTGCGCGTGCCCTGGCCGAACCCGTCCAGGCCGCGTGGTTGAACAGGTCCATCGAGTCGCGGGCCCGGGCCACCACGCTGTCGCTGATCGGACAGGTGGACGCCCTGGGGCAGGTCGCCGGCGGACCGCCCCTGGGAGCGCTGGCCACGCGCACGTCCGTGCCGGTCGGTCTGGTGGCCTCCGCGGTGGTGCTGGCTCCCGCGGCGGTGATCCTGGCCCGGTTGGGCCGCGATGCGGCGTCCGAGGAACCGGTTACCACTGCCGAGGGGTGAAGGAGTCGGGTGGCGTGGTTGGGGACGGTTCTCAATACCCGCCGGCGGCCGAATGGCGGGGGTTGGGAACCGTCCGCAATACCCGCCAGCGAACTCAGGGCGTGGTCTGGTCGCCCGGACGGCCGCCACCACC
>DAOSUG010000268.1:0-4034 GCA_035378545.1 Micropruina sp.
CCTTGGCCGGGTTGGTCAGCGCATCGCCGCTGGCCATGCCCCGGACGATCTCGACGAACACCGCCTCGGTGCGCTCGAGCCGGGTCATCGAATGCGTGGACGAACTGAGGTAGATCTGCGCCTCGGCACCGGTCAGCCGCACCTCACCGGCGGCGAAGTGCCAGCCCTCCGCCACCATCTGGTTGCGGTTGTCGACAGTGACCCCGCCCAGCACGTCGATGATGCGAGTGAACCCCTCCAACTCGACCTGCACCAGGTGATCGACGCGCACATTCACCAGGCCCTCGATCGCGCGAACCGCGGCGTCGGGCCCCTCTTGGTAGCGTGCCGCCAACGTCGCATCCTTACCATGCGGATCGCGCACCAGCAGGTTCGCCGGCAGACCGATCAGGTGCAACGCGTCCCGTGCGGCGGTCAGTTGGGCCAGGTAGGCACTGGCCAGGGCACCGTTCTCGTCGGTGACCAGCACCACGTACCGCATGGCCCCATTGCCGTCGGTGCGCTGCTCGGCGGGACGTCCCTCGTACTCGGGCAGCGAGGCGGTGCGCTGCACCCCCGACATGGCCTGCGTGACGGCCCCGAGATAGAGCGACACCAGGCCCAGCACCCCGGCAACGACGACGAACGCGCCGAGGGTGGCGACGGCCACCAGGCGGTCGCTACGGGTACGCATGCGGCCAAGGCTAGATTCCCGAGGCAACCGCTCGCGGCAACCGGCTCGCGGGCCGTCCGGTACCCCCCGGACGATGCGGCGGCCTGCGTTGGGTTGAGGCCTACGCTAGTGGCGTGTCCCCCACACCACTAGGCACGGTATGAACGCGCGCGAGTTGTGGTTTCCGCCCGGTGCCACCAGGCACGACTGGGTGCTCGACGGCATGCTCGCCCTGGCCATGTTTCTGCTGACCGTGCTGCCGTACGCGAGCTACTCGGCCTGGAACTCGACCCCGCGCATGCTGCTGATGTTCACCCTGACCCTGATGGTTGCCCCCCTGGTGCTGCGCCGGCATTCGCCACTGCTGATGCTGGCCGGGTGCACGGTGGCCGGCATCGCCCAGGTGATCGTGGTCAACACCTTCACAGCCACCCTGGTGGTGCTGCCGATCGTGGCCTACTCGGTCGCCCGCTGGGTGCCCGGCGTGATGGCCCGCTCGGTGGTCGTGATCGGCGCGTTCGCCTCGGTGATCGGGCCGCTGCGCTGGGCGACCGCCGCCGAGGGCGTCAGCATCAGCGCCCGCGGCATCGTGCTGTTCGTGCTGGCCTCCTTCGTGTGCCTGGGCCTGATCGTCACCCCGTACGCGATCGGACGGCGGGTGCGCGAGTCGTCCGCCTTCCACGCCGACCGGGTGGCGGCCGCCGAGGAGCGCTACCACCTGCTGCTGGCCGAGCGTGAACAGCAGACCCGGCTGGCCGAGTCGCGGGCCCGGGCCACCATCGCCCGCGAGCTGCACGACATCGTGGCGCACTCGCTGTCGGTGATGATCGTGCAGGCCGAGGGCGGACGGGCACTGGCCGCGAAACGTCCGCAGGCGGCGGTGAGCGCGCTCGACACGATCGCCGACACCGGCCGCGAGGCGCTCAACGAGATGCGCCGCATCGTCGGGGTGCTGCGCAGCGAACCCGAACGCAAGGGCGCCGAATGGGAGCCGGCACCGTCCCTGGCCGACATTCCCGACCTGGTGCACCGGGCGTCCGATCGCGCCACGCTGGTGGTGCACGGCGAGCCGCCGCGGGTGTCTCCTGCGCTGGAGCTGACCCTGTACCGGGTCGTCCAAGAGGCGCTGACGAACTTTCTCAAGCACGCCGGCCCGACCGCGACCGCCGTCGTCACCATCGACTACACCCCGATCGAGATCATGGTCGAGGTGGTCGACAACGGCCCCGGACCCACCCAGGTCACCACCACGCCCGGCCACGGCCTGCGCGGCATGGCCGAGCGGGTCTCGTCCATGGACGGACGGCTCGAGGCCCACCCGCTGGCGCTGGGCGGGTTCGTGGTGCGTGCCGTGCTGCCCGTCCATCACCGCCAGACCAGCACAAGCGACAGGGGAATGCAGCGATGAGCCAATCGATCCGGGTGTTTCTGGCCGACGACCAGGCGTTGGTCCGCAGCGGATTCCGCATGCTGATCGAGTCCGAGGACGACCTGGTGGTGGTCGGTGAGGCATCGGACGGCGCCGCGGCCGTCCGGGCGCTGATGGCGCAACCGGCTGAGGTGGTTCTGATGGACATTCGTATGCCGGTGATGGACGGGGTCGAGGCCACCCGGCAGATCGTGCAGGCGGGGCTGGGCACCAGGGTGCTGGTGCTGACCACCTTCGACCTCGACGAGTACGTGTTCGCGGCGCTCAAGGCGGGGGCGTCGGGGTTTCTGCTCAAGGACGCGCGGCCGGCCGACCTGTTGAACGCGATCCGCACGGTCGCGGCCGGCGAGGCGGTGATGGCGCCGTCCGCGACCAGGCGGCTGCTCGACCACGTGGTGCCGACCCTGCCCACCTCGCCCGAGGCCGATCACCGGCTCGACGTGCTGACCGATCGCGAGCGCGAGGTGCTGATCGAGATCGCGGCGGGGGCCACCAACTCCGAGATCGCGACCCGGCTGTACATGGCCGAGGGCACGGTGAAGACCCACATCGGACGGCTGCTGGCCAAGTTGCACATTCGCGACCGGGTCGGGCTGGTGCTGCTGGCCTACGAGACCGGGCTCGTGCGCCGCTGACGTCCTTTCCACGTGAAAGGGGCCGCGGACGGGTTCGGTAGGCTCGGCGGGTGCGTTACCTGTCGACCCGCAGCTCCGGGGGCCCCGGCCTGCCGTTCTGCGACATTCTGCTCAGCGGTCTGGCCCCGGACGGCGGCCTCTACCTGCCCGAGCACTACCCGCAGCTGAGCGCACAGACCCTCGCCGATTGGGACGTCCTGTTGCACACGCAGGGTTACGCCGCCGTCGCGTTCGAGGTGCTCAGCCTCTTCGTGGACGACATCCCGGCCGATGACCTACGCGCCATCTGCGCCCGCGCCTACGCCCCCGAGGTGTTCGGCGCCGTGGTGGTGCCCGTCACCGAACTCTCGGACGACCTGTGGCTGGCCCACCTGTCCGAGGGTCCGACGGCTGCGTTCAAGGACATGGCCATGCAGCTGCTCGGCCAGCTGTTCGAGTACGAGTTGGCCCGGCGCGGCGAGGTGCTCACCATTCTCGGCGCCACGTCCGGCGACACCGGCTCGGCCGCCGAGTACGCCATGCGCGGACGCGCCGGCATCACGGTCTTCATGCTCTCGCCCAAGGGGCGGATGAGCCCCTTTCAGCAGGCGCAGATGTTCGGCCTGGACGATCCGCGCATCGTCAATCTCGCCGTCGACGGGGTCTTCGACGACTGCCAGGACCTGGTCAAGGCCGTGCTTGGCGATGCGGCCTTCAAGGCCGAGCACAGCATCGGCGCGGTCAACTCGATCAACTGGGGCCGGGTGGTTGCCCAGGTGATCTACTACGTGGTCAGCTACCTGCGGGTCACGCATCGGCTGCGAGCCACCGACCGTCCGGTCGCCGCGGTGTCGTTCGCCGTACCGACCGGCAACTTCGGCAACATCTGCGCTGCGCACGTGGCCCGGCAGATGGGGCTGCCCATCGACACCCTGATCCTGGCCACCAACGAGAACAACGTGCTCGACGAGTTCTTTCGCACCGGCGTCTACCGGGTGCGCTCGGGGGCGGCCGAGACGTCCAGCCCGTCGATGGACATCAGCAAGGCCAGCAACTTCGAACGGTTCGTGTTCGACCTGCTGGGCCGCGACGGCGCCCGCACCGGTGAGCTGTTCGGCCGCGGGCTCGGCGAGACCGGGGTGATCGACCTCTCGGTCAGCCCCGAGTTCGCCACCATGCGCGCGCGCTACGGGTTCGTGTCGGGCACCTCGACCCATGCCGACCGGCTCGCCGCCATTCGCAGCGTCGAGGCCACGGACGGGGTGGTGGTCGACCCGCACACCGCCGACGCGATCAAGGTGGCGCACGACCTGCGGGCAGGAATCCAGGGACCGATCAT
>DAOSUG010000269.1:0-4018 GCA_035378545.1 Micropruina sp.
CCCAGGCTGAGCAGCAGGACCAATGCGACCATCCGCCCCCGCAACACCGCGAACCCGAGCGCGTGGGTGCGCCATGGCTCATCCTTGACGTGGTGGCAGTGGCCAAGAAAGCGGGGCAGAGATGAGCGCGGTGTTCGTGACCGGAGCCACCGGCACGGTCGGGTCGCCGGTGGTCGACCAGTTGCTGCAACGCGGCGAGAAGGTGGTGGCCGCCGTCCGTGACAAGTCCCATGCGGCATCCATACCGCCGGGCGCGCAACCGCGACTGTTCGACTTCGCTGCGGCGCCTGCGGAGTTGCGCGGGTCCCTCGACGGCTGTGACCGGCTGTTCCTGATGCGGCCGCCGCCGATCGCCGACGTGCAGCGCTACCTGTTTCCGGTCATCGACGTGGCGCGGCAGGCGGGCGTCCGGCAGGTGGTGTTCCTGTCGTTGCAGGGCGTGCAGGCCAATCGGGGCACACCGCACCACGCGGTCGAGGCGTACCTGAAACGGACCGGCGCCCCGTACACGTTTTTGCGCCCGAACTTCTTCATGCAGAACCTGTCCACCACCTACGCCCAACGCATCTGCGACACCGGTGAGATCTTCGTGCCGGCCGGACGGGCGCGAACCGCCTTCATCGACGCCCGCGACATCGGACGGGTCGCCGCCGCCGTGCTCACCTCGCCCCGGCACCTGCGCAAGGCGTACACGCTGTCGGGTGAGCAGAGCCTCGGCTATGCCGCCGTCGCCCGGATCATGACCGAGGTGCTGGGCAGGCCGATCCGCTACCTGCGGCCCTCGGAACAGCAGTACCTGGCCGCCCTGGCCGCCGACGGCTGGCCGCCGGACTACCTGGCCGTGCAGAAGATGATCTACCGGGTGGTGCGACTGAACGTGTCGGCGATGCCCAACCGCACCGTGCGCCGGCTCACCGGTGCACCGGCCACCCGGTTCGACCAGTTCGTGCGCGACCACGCCGGGGTCTGGTCGCCCGCCTGACCCGCTAGCGGGCGTCCTTCTTGGCCTGCCGGGCCTTGCCCTGCGCGCGGCTGGACGCGTCGCGCTTGACACCGCCGGTGGTCTTGCTGTGGGTGCGGGTGCGGGCCTTGGACGCTGTCGCGCCCGTCGCGCCCTGGCTGTCCGGGCCGGTCGAGCGGCCGGCCTGCGCCTTGGCGAGTCGTTCGTCCTTGAGGGCCTCGGCCTCTTGGTGCGCGCGGCGTCCGAGCTCGTCGCTGACGATGGCCAGCGCCTCTTCGAACACGTACGCACGGCCCCGGGCTTTGTCGGAGGCCGGCCTGGCCGCACCGCGTCCGCCGGCCTCGGCCACCTTGCCCGCAGCCCCGCGCCGGTAGTTGGTGGTGTGCTTCTTGCGCGCCCGGCGCACCCGCTTGTGCAGGGCGAGCAGGCCGTCCTCGTCGAGCTCGGCCAGCCGCTCGGGCTCGAGTTCGCGGATCAGGTCGAGTTCTTTGCTCTTGAGTAACCACAAGTACTGTTCCATGGCGCCATACTGCCAGCCGGATCGCTACATTGGGCGCGATCATCGTCCAGCTGTGGGGTGCGTGGTGTCTGACTTCTTCACCGACTGGAAGTGGTGGCTGCTGTTCGCCGTCGACCTGGTCATTCGCGTCGCCGCCATCATCATCGTTCCGCGCAATCGCCGGCCCACGGCGGCCACCGCCTGGTTGCTGGCGATCTACTTCATTCCGCTGGTCGGGGTGGCGCTGTTCCTGCTGATCGGCAACCCGCGACTGCCGCCGGCCCGGTTGCGTAAGCAGGAGCAGATCAACGACTTCATCCGGCAGGCGACCGCCGAGATCGAGTTCGGGTCGCCGCGCACCGATGCGCCCACGTGGTTCGACTCGTTGGTCACCCTCAACCGCAATCTCGGGGCCATGCCGCTCAGTGGCGACAACACCGCCCGGCTGTACCCCGACTACGAGGGCAGCATCGAGGCAATGGCACAGGCCGTCCGCGAGGCCACCGCACACGTGCACGTCGAGTTCTACATACTGCAGGTCGACGCCGCCACCGAGGTGTTCTTCCGGGCGCTGGACGAGGCTGTCGCGCGCGGGGTCACCGTGCGGGTGCTGCTCGACCATTGGGCCAACCGCGGCAAGCCCCACTACAAAGCGACCACCGCCCGGCTGGACGCGATGGGTGCCCAGTGGCATCTGATGCTGCCGATGCGCCCGTTCCGCGGCGAGTACCTGCGACCCGACCTTCGCAACCACCGCAAGCTGCTGGTGGTCGATGGACGGGTGGCGTTCACCGGGTCGCAGAACCTGACCGACTCGACCTACAACCTGCCCGCGAACATTCGCCGCGGGCTGCACTGGGTCGACCTGATGGTGCGACTCGAGGGCCCGATCGTGGCCAGCGTCAACGCGGTCTTTCTGGGCGACTGGTACAGCGAGACCGGCGAGGTGCTGACCGATGAGATCGACCTGTTCGAGGTCGCGGCCGGCCCGGGACACCTGGACTGCCAAGTCGTACCGTCCGGGCCCGGGTTCGAGTTTCAGAACAACCTGAAGCTGTTCATGGGCCTGCTGTACGCGGCGCGCGAGCGGGCCATCATCGTGTCGCCCTACTTCGTGCCGGATGAGGCCCTGCTGGTGGCCATCGCCACGTCAGCGCAGCGCGGGGTGCAGGTCGAACTGTTCGTCTCCGAAGAGGGCGACCAGGCCATGGTCTACCACGCCCAGCGCAGCTACTACGAGGCGCTGCTGCGGGCCGGGGTGACGATCTGGCTGTACCGGAAGCCGTTCATTCTGCATTCCAAGTCGATGTCGATCGATGACGAGGTGGCGGTGATCGGATCCAGCAACATGGACATGCGTTCGTTCGGCCTCAACCTCGAAATCTCGGTGCTGGTGCGCGGCGCCGGCTTCGTGCAGGATCTGCGCGAGGTCGAGGCCCAGTACCGGGCGGCCTCGCGAGAGCTGACGCTGGACGAGTGGTTGCAGCAGCCGCTGCGCTCGACCGTGCTCGACAACGTGGCCCGGCTCACCTCGGCGCTGCAGTAGGGGGCAGGACGCCGAACAGCGATGGATCAGCGCGGCTCGAGCAGCACCCGCACGTGCCGGAACCCGCCCACCGGCGGCTGCTCACGTTCGGGCTCGCTGTCGGGATCGAGCCGCACACGGTGCCCGGCCAACACGGCTCGCAGCAGCACCCGCAGTTCGAGGGTGGCGAGCGGACGTCCGGGGCAGATGTGCGGCCCGGCGCCGTAGACCAGGTTGGCTGCGGCGTTGCCGTCGGGATCGTAGGCGTCGGGGTCGCCGAACACCGCCGGGTCGCGGTTGGCCGCGGTCCAGTTGACCACCAGCTTGTCGCCGGCCCCGATCGGTTGTCCGCCCAGGTGGGTGGGACGGGTGGCGGCCCGCCGGTTGGAGACGAACGGGTCGTCGATGCGCAGGATTTCGTCCACGGCCCGGTCGAACGGGTCGTCGTCGGCCTCGCGCAGGGCGTCCGCAGCCTCGGGATGGGTGGCCAGCCAGTGCAGGGTGACCCCGGCGCACAGGGCCAGGGAACCCAGGTCGCCGCCGGTCCAGTTGCGCAGCACCGACACGATCTGCTCCTCCGACCAGGGCGTGCCGTCCAGGTGCCGCAATCGCATCAGTTCGGCGGTCACATCGGCGGCGGGCCCGGCCGGCTGCGCGCGGCGCGGCATCAACAGCCGCCGGATGATGCCGTCGAAACGGTGTGCCACCTCGGCGGTTCTGCCCAGTTCGCCCGACCGGCTGGCGGCGTGGTTGTCGTCCATCCAGGCCAGCAGTTCCGGCTCGATGTCGGCCGGCCAGCCGAGCCAGACCGATTGCGCCCGCACGGCATAGACCGATCCCAGCTCGGTGACCGCGTCCACCGGCCGGCCCTCGGGCACGGCGGCCACCAGTGCGTCCGCGATCCGCTCCAGGTCGGGGGCCAGCGCTGCCATGCGTTCGGCCGAGAAGAACGGGTCGAGCAGCAGCCGGGCCTCGCGGTGCGGCTCGCCGTCCAGGCCGTTGGGCACCTGCAGGAACCGCGACACGTGGCTCG
>DAOSUG010000270.1:0-4011 GCA_035378545.1 Micropruina sp.
CGCCGAGGTGGAGGTCACCGTCGGGGACGGGGTGGGCGCGGGTTCGTTGCCGCCGCCGAACAGGATCATCAATAGCCAGCCGGCCAGGCCGACCGCGACGAGGGCCGCGACCACCACGCCGATGATCATGCCGTTGCCCTTGGGCTTGGGCGGCGGTGGCTGAAAGCCCGCCTGCGGGCCCGCCTGGGCGCCTAGCGGCACCTGTCCATACTGGCCACCGGCCGGCGGGTACTGGGACTGCGGGTGGGGTTGCCCGCCCTGCGGGTACGGCTGACCGCCCTGTTGGAAGGGCTGGCCGGCCGGCTGCGGGTAGGGCTGGCCGCCCTGCGGGTACGGCTGACCGCCCGGCTGCAGGTTCGGCTGGCCGCCCTGCGGATACGGCTGACCGCCCGGCTGCAGCTGCGGCTGGCCGCCCTGCGGATACGGCTGACCGCCCGGCTGCGGGTTCTGACCCGGGAACTGGTTCTGGCTCATGCCCGTCCCTCCTCACCGGACGCCTTGGAGTGCGGCACCTTGGCCGCCGCACGCACGCTGATCCCGCAGTTGGAGCAGAACTCCGCACCGGGCATCAGCGGCATCTCGCAGGAGGGACAGAACTCGAGGCCGGGGCCGACCCCCCGGGCTCGTGCCGTGGACTCCAACGCCGCCTCCATCAGGCCGCGGTGCAGGGCGGTGCGAATGCGAAGCACCAGCACCGACAGGATCGCCAGCCCCCACAGAATGGACAGCACCAGCGCGAGCACCTGGTTGCCGAGAAAGCCGAGCAGGTAGACCCCGCCGGCATACAACACGTTCGCGCCGACCGCCTCGGCGAATGCGCGGTAGTACCGCGGGGTGAAGCCGTCGCAGCCCTCCCCCAGACCCGAGAACTCTGCGCACGCGATGCCGGTGGCGGTACCCATCACCAGCGGCTTGACGAAACCCTCGAGCACCAGCAGCGAGATCCAGGTGCCGGCGTCCGCCGAGCCGGCGAATCCCCCGGTGATCAGCGCCCAGTGCTTCACCAGCGTGTCGGCCGTGGCGAACCCGACCCCCGAGATGACGCCGAAGGTCAGCCCGTCCATCAGGTCGTCGAACTCGGGCCGCGAGGCGAGAATGACCGGGCCCACCTGCCGGATCACCTCGCCGACCAACGGTGCCAGCACGGCCGCCAGCAACAGGCCCGTGATGGACGGCAGCGGCGCCGCCTCGTCGAAACCCGAACCGGGCGTCAGTGGGCCGCGCCAACTCAGCCACAGCCACGTCCAGAAACCTCCTAGAGCAGCCGTCAGCACGAAGGCCAGGCCGGTGACCAGTACTGGTTCGTCTTCCCACAGGTTCACGTCGTAGAGGTAGACGATGTAGACGATCGGCATGGCGAAGGCAGCGATCAGCACCGCTATCGGCAGCGCGCCGGTCGCGGCAGCGAGCACCGTTGCCAGCAGTGCGATGCCGAGCGCGAACTGATAGGTCATCGGACGCACGGCCGAACCGCGCGGCATGATCGTCGAGACCAGCCGCAGCGACACCACGGGCTCGTTCGGCTTCGCCGCGAACGACGTTCTGCGGGCGCGGTCGTCGTTGTGCGTATCAAGCCCGCACACCTGACAGTAGTGCGCCGCCTCGGGTACGTCCGCGTGGCAACGGGTGCACTGCACAGTGGTTTCCTTCCGGTCGGTTCGGCGACCCCTGGGGCCGGGTTGGGCCAGTCTCGCAAGCCAGGGGATCACTCGAGCCGTTCTGATACGTCGACCCGGCGGTTGCGACCTCGGCTGCCGGCCGGTCAACCCAACTGGTCGAACAACTCCTGGCGCATCCGCTTCACCTCGCCGGCGATCCCCGTGGCGCCTTTGTGGGCGAGCACCGAGACCACCGCGGCGGCGGCGTAGTCATCGGCCGGGTCGATCGCCGCGGATGAGACGACGTCCACGGCCGCGTCGTCGACCTTGCCGGTCAGCACCACCTCGGCCTTCTCCACCCCGTCCTCATTCGTGGACGTGTCGGCGCTGGTTTCCTTGGCCGAGCGGACGTCCGCCGCGTAACGACGGAGCTGCTGACGGGCCTCGTCCATGGCACTGGCGTCCTGCCCGGCTTCGTAGTGCAGAAAGGTGACGGTGTTGGCGCCGTTGCGCAACACCAGCCGATGCGCCGTGGACGACACCGCCTCCCAACCACGCGGTGCAGTCACGGTGAGACCGTCCAGATCGAACTCCTCGGCCTCAGGGTCTTCCTCAGGCGCAGGATCGGTCCAGGACGAGGATTCGCCGGTGGCCAGGCCGCCCACGCCGGTGGCGAGATCGGCGTACGCGACCACACCCACCAGGCCGACCCCCAGCACGCCGATCAAACCCAGCACGCCGCGGCGGCTCGGGCCTGACGTACGACCGGGGCTTAACGGTGGGGCCGTCGGCGCCGGCACGACCGTCCAACCCTCCGGCTCCCTTGTCGATTCACCGACGGGCGGCCGCTGGTCCTGCGTCGGCGGCGGATAGTTCTCGTAGTTCGGAGGGTGGGTGCCGGTCATGGGTCACACTGTGCCACCGGAGGGTGCCGGCCCGGCGGAGGCCGTGCGCAGTCGCCCCCACAGGGCGTCCACCTGTGCGTGCAGTTGCTCGGGCGTGCCGTTGTTGTCGAGCACGTGATCGGCCGCGGCGAGCCGCTCCGCACGGCCGGCCTGCGCCGCGATCCGGGCCCGGGCCTGCCTGGGGTTCAGCTGATTGCGACTCATCAACCGGCTGAGCTGCCGCTCGGGATCGATGTCGACCACCACCACGCGATCGAAGGCACCCTGCTGCCCGGTCTCGACCAGCAGCGGAATCACCTGCACCACCACCGCATCGGACGGCGCCGCCCGAGTCAGTTCGGCCGCCCTGGCCCGGACGGCGGGGTGCACGATCGCCTCGAGGTCACGCCGGGCCTGCTCGTCGGAGAAGACCAGCGCGCCCAGGGCGGCACGATCGAGGTGGGCGAGTCCGTCCGGACCGGTGGTGAGAATTGATGGCCCGAATCGCTCCTCGATGGCGGCCAGCCCCGGGGTTCCCGGCGCGACCACCTCGCGCGCCAGCAGGTCGGCGTCGATGATCACAGCGCCCAGTTCGGTCAGCCGATCGGCCGCAGCGCTCTTGCCGGACGCGATGCCCCCGGTGAGTCCGACGGTCAACACCTGCGGTGCCTGCTCATGCGCCTTGCTCATGGGTCTGATTGTGACGCGAAACGGCCCCCACCGCGTGGTGGGGGCCGTTTCGTGTTCAGCGGTTCAGCGGTTGCCGGTGAGCCGGTCGCGCAACGCCTGCAGCGCCTCGTCCGAGGCGAGCGAGCCCTCGGGGGCCGCGTCGTCGACGCCGCCCGCGGAGTACGCGGCGGTGCTGACCTCGGCCACGGCGGCCTCAGCCCCAGCGACCTCGGCGTCCTTGACCTGCTGCTTGTGCGCCTCCCAGCGGGCCTGGGCCTCGGCGTACTGCCGCTCCCACGCCGCCTGCTGCTCTTCGTAGCCGGGCTTCCACTCCTGGGTCTCGGGATCGAAGCCCTCGGGGTAGATGTAGTTGCCCTGGTCGTCGTAGGACGCGCTCATGCCGTACAGCGCCGGGTCGAAGTCGTCGGCGTGCATGTCGACACCCTCGTTGGCCTGCTTGAGCGACAGCGAGATGCGGCGACGCTCGAGATCGATGTCGATGATCTTGACCATGACCTCGTCGTTGACGCTGACCACCTGCTCGGGGATCTCGACGTGACGCTCGGCCAGCTCGGACACGTGCACCAGGCCCTCGATGCCCTCTTCCACCCGGACGAAGGCGCCGAAGGGCACCAGCTTGGTGACCTTGCCCGGCACGATCTGACCGATCTGGTGGGTACGGGCGAAGGTCTGCCACGGATCTTCCTGCGTGGCCTTCAGCGACAGCGAGACGCGCTCGCGATCCATGTCGACATCGAGCACCTCGACGGTGACCTCGTCGCCGACCGCGACCACCTCGGACGGATGGTCGATGTGCTTCCACGACAGCTCGGAGACGTGCACCAGGCCGTCCACGCCGC
>DAOSUG010000271.1:0-3997 GCA_035378545.1 Micropruina sp.
CCCTGGATCTATAGCGTCAGAACCGCAGAACTGGTACTAAATTGTCGGCAGAGAGTCTGTCGGAGACCATCTGGTCGATCAGCTGCCCAGTGATCGGCCTATTGCCGGGCCGACGTGCGAGGAGGTACGGGTGCCGTCACGGGGACGACCGGGTCCCGATCCGGCCACGCCGTTGACCGGTCGTTCCCCGGCCAGCGAAATCGTGGTGCCCGATCTGGAGAGCAGCGTCCGATGGCACCAGCACGATTTCCCGCACCCGTTGGCGCGGTGGCACACCCATCCCGAGGTGGAAGTGCACCTGATCCGTCGGAGTACCGGACTCGCCTTCGTGGGCGATTACATCGGACCGTTCGGTCCCGGGCATTTCGTGCTGGTCGGGTCACAATTGCCGCACAATTGGTTGTCCGATCTCGAGCCCGACGAAATGGTCGCGGGTCGCGACGTGGTGATTCTGGGCCGCGGCTTCACACTGGGCCGGCCGCTGTCGATGCTGCTGTCGCTGAAGCGACCGGGCGGCAACGCGGCGGTCACCGTGGTGCACACCGGAGTGCCGAACTGGGCCGACTACACCCGGCGCGCGGACATCGTGATCGCGGCGGCGGGGGTGCCCGGCATCCTGCGGCCCGAGCACATCACCGCTGGTCGGGTCGTGGTCGGCGGCGGCGTCCGGTATGAGGGTCGGCGGCTGCTGCCCGACGTGGACGAGGCCTGCAACGAGGTGGCCGGCTGGATCACCCCCCGGGTCGGAGGAGTGGGTCCGACCACCATCGCCATGCTGTTCCGCAACTGCGTCGAGGCGGCCGAGGGGCGGGCGGCTCGCTGAGCGAGGTGGGTGCCGCAACAGATCACGGTTCCCAGACCGGTCGCGTCGTCGGTCGCGCATGATGAGATCCGGACCGGGCCGTGGAATCTCGAACGCTGGACCAACGTGCACGGCTTGGCAGGGGACTTTGGCTTGACGATATGATGAGTTCATCATGTCACTCACACGCTCGCAGCGTCCGCTCTACGAAGTGAAGGCGGGCCTGTTCAAGGGCCTCGCGCACCCCTTTCGAATCCGCATCCTCGAACTGCTCAGTGCCGCCGCTGAAGTGAGCGTGACCGACCTGCAGAACGAGACCGGGCTGGAGGCCTCGCATCTGTCCCAGCACTTGGCGGTGTTGCGCCGCCACCGGCTGGTCGATTCCGAGCGCCGGGCCAGTCACGTCTACTACCGGTTGGCCGACGCGAAGGTGGCCGACCTGCTCACCGTCGCACGCGAACTGCTGCTCAGCGTGCTGGCGACGGACCGCGAGATGCTGGCCGAGGCGATCGCGCTGCCGGCCATCGCAAGCGCGAACCGATGAGTCTCAGCGGTGCCTGGACGAGCGGCGTCCGCTACGTCCGTGCCCTGCTACCCGGAGCGGACGACGCGGCCACGGTCGCGGCCAACTGGCGCGGCGATCTGCTGGCCGGCCTCACCGTCGGCATCGTGGCACTGCCGCTCGCGCTCGGCTTCGGAGTCAGCGCGGGGCTGAGCGCCGAGGCCGGGCTGGTCACGGCAATCGTCGCCGGCCTGATCGCGGCCGTGTTCGGGGGCTCGCACGTGCAGGTGTCCGGACCCACCGGTGCGATGGTGGTGGTGCTGGCCCCGATCGTCGCCGGCCAGGGGGTCGCAGCGGTCACCGCGGTCACGCTGCTCGCCGGGGTGATCGTGCTCGTGGCCGGACTGCTCAAACTCGGCCGGGCGGTCTCGTTCATTCCGTGGCCGGTGATCGAGGGCTTCACGCTGGGCATCGCGGTGATCATCTTCGCCCAACAGATCCCGGCGTTGACCGGTGCGCACGCGGGCAGCGCCGCGCACAGCTCGAACGCGGTGGTGGCGGCCGTCCAGGCGCTGGCCGGTGCGGACGCCGGCTATCTGCTCTGGTCGCTCGGCGCCGTGCTGCTCGTCGCCGCCTGCATGCTGCTGGCGCCCCGGCTGCACGCCGCACTGCCCGGCTCGCTGATCGCGATCGTGGTGGTCGCGGTACTCGCCGTGATCACCGGCGCGCCGCTGGCCGTGATCGGCGCCCTGCCCCACGCGCTGCCCGCGCCGACGTGGCCGGTGCTGGACGCGCAGGTGATCCAGCACCTCGGGGGTGCCGCCCTGACCGTGGCGGCGCTGGCCGCGATCGAGTCCTTGTTGTCGGCCCGGGTCGCCGCGTCCCTGGCCGACACCGGGGCCTTCGATCCCGACCGCGAACTCGTCGGCCAGGGCCTCGCGTCGATCGGATCGTCGCTCTTCGGCGGCATGCCGGCCACCGGCGCGATCGCCCGGACGGCGGTCAACGTCCGGTCCGGCGGACGCAGCAGGCTGGCGGCCATCGTTCATGCGCTGGTGCTGCTGGGCGTGGTGTCCTTCGCCGCCGGACCGGTCGGACGCATCCCGCTGGCTGCCCTCTCGGGCGTGCTGATGATCACCGCGATCCGCATGATCGACCGCGACACCGTCTCGTCGATCATGCGCTCCACCCGGGCGGACGCCGGCGGCTTCGTGCTGACGGCCGTTGTCACGGTCTCGTTCGACCTGATCATGGCGGTGCTGATCGGGGTGGTCGTCGCCGGCGTGTTTGCGATCCGCAACCTGTCGAAGGCCAGTCGGGTGCAGCGCGAGGCGATCCGCGGCGAGCCGCAGATCGGCGACGACCAGATCGCGATCATCCGCTTCGACGGCCCGTTGATCTTCGCCGCCGCCGACCGGGTCTTCGACGAGGTGCAGAACCTGGACGGCGTCGAAGTGGTCATCCTGCGCATGTCACAGCTCGAGCTCGTCGATGCCACGGGGGCCCGCATTCTCAACGACATCGTCACCACGCTGGAACGACGCGGCGTCACCGTACTGATCAAGGGCGTCCGGCCCGGCCATCACGAGCTGTTCCGCAGCGTCGGGGTGCTGGACGCGCTGCGGCACGCCGATCACCTCTTCGATACCCTGCCGCCGGCCATCGAGCACGCCCGCAGCCATGTGCGCCGCGAACGCATCGAGCGCTGGGCCCGAGCCCACTAGCTCCCACTAGCTCAGCGGGTGCTGCGGTCTCGGCCTCGACCAGCTCGACCAGCGGGTCGCGCCGATCACCCCTCCAGCCGGACGCGCACCTGCACGCTGCGGGCGTTCTGCCGGCTCGCCCACCAGCACAGCGCCGCGAGCAACTCGGGATCCTCGACGTTGGTGCTCAGCCATTCGCCCTCGACCCGGGCCCGGTCGGCTCCCCGCGACCACTCGCCCCGCTCCGTGAACACCTCCGCGGGCGCCGCGCGTCCGGCCAGCAGGTCACTGATCCGGTGCAGTTCCGGGTCGCCGGCGAGCCCGGCCCGGGACGCGAGTTCGTCCAGCAAAGCGCGGGGGGTGCGAACCGGGTCGCGGCCGAGCGACACGCCCACCCTGCGGGCGGCCTGGACGGTACCCGGTGCGATCGGGTGCAGCCGACCGTGGCGGTCTTCGATGGTCAACGGTTCCAGCGCGGTGACGAAGCCGATCAGGTCCCGGGCGGGGTCGGTCAGTCGCAGTGTGACCCGTTCGCCGACCAGCAGCGGCGGTATCAGCAAGCGGTCGGCATGCATGGGCTCCCGTTCCGGCAAGGTGTGCGCAGGGTAGAGTACCGATGTTCGAGCAGCGATCGAGGAGAGTCGAAGTGACGTACATCATCACGCAGCCGTGTGTCGACGTGAAAGACCTGGCATGCGTTGAGGAGTGTCCCGTGGACTGCATCTACGAGGGCAACCGCATGCTGTACATCCAGCCCGACGAGTGCGTCGACTGCGGTGCCTGCGAACCCGTCTGCCCCGTCGAGGCCATCTACTACGAAGACGACGTACCTGCTGACCAGAAGGTCTACTACGACGTCAACGTGAACTTCTTCGACACCGTCGGTTCGCCCGGCGGCGCGGCCCGCCAGGGTCCGATCGACGCCGACCACCCGTACGTGGCCGCACTGCCGCCTCAGGGCGAGTGAGCCATCAGGGCGAGTGAGCCTTC
>DAOSUG010000272.1:0-3994 GCA_035378545.1 Micropruina sp.
TCGACCACGCCGGTGCGCACCAGGTGCGCGAAACGGCGGATCGACGCCTCGGGGGCGTCCAGGGATCGGATCGGGGTCATGGTGGCAGTCACTCCCGCACCATCGTTCCGAAGTCATTGTCGCTGAGGCCGAGCGCGTTGGCCTCGTCGGTGTCGAGGTGGATCTCGGGAATCCACTCGTCCTTGAGCCGGATGATCAGGTTGTCGAGCACGCCGCCGCGCTCGCCGTCGAAGGCCACCTTGACCCGGTCCTGTTCCTTGAGTCCCCACTGGTCGGCGTGGCTCGGGCCCATGTGAATGTGCCGGGCCGCGACCATGGCGCCGTGCTCGAGGTGGATGCGTCCCAGCGGCCCCTCGATGTCGATCGGGCCGGCATGGTCGAGGTGCCCCGACTGGGTCAGCGGCGCGTCGATGCCCAGGGCGATGCAGTCGGTGCGGCTCAGTTCGACCTGGGTCTTGGGCCGGCAGGGGCCCATGATGCGCACCTTGGGAAACGTGGTGCGCGGCCCGTGCACGGCGACGAACTGCTCGGCGGCGAAGTCACCGGGCTGGCGCACCTGCCGGAATCGGGTCAGCTCGTCGAGCCCGAACAGGGTCTGCAGATGCTCCTTGCTCAGGTGCACGTGCCGGTTGGACACCCCGAGCACGATCCGAAACCGCAGGCGGGTGAGCACCATCGCAGTGATCTCCTCGACGAGTTGACGCGAATCCGTACCGGGCATGGCTCAGGGCTTCTTGGGCAGCAACTGTTCGACGTCGCTGTGCGGCCGGGGGATCACGTGCTTGCTGACGACCTCTTCGCCGACCGCCGCGGCCGCGGCAGAGCCGGCGTCCACGGCCGCCTTCACCGCGCCGACGTCGCCGCGCACCAGCACGGTGACCAGGCCTGCGCCGACCTTCTGGTAGCCGAGCAGCGACACGTTCGCCGACTTGACCATGGCGTCGGCCGCTTCGACGGCACCGACGTATCCCTTCGTCTCGACCATGCCGAGCGCTTCACTCATGTTCTTCTCCTTCTGTGGTGGTGGTTGGGTGCGGTGGCTGGCTCACGGTGCCGCGGGCGCCTTGCGGCCCCGTCCGCGCGCCGGCGTAGGGGTCGCGGCGGTGGATGACGCTACGGCAGGGGGCCCGGACGGCGCATCGGCCGGCTCGACCGGGACGTCCGCCTGATCGGCAGGGACGTCCGCCGGCTTCGCCGATGCGTCCGGTCCGGGGGCTTGGGGTGCGGACGGGGTCTCGTCCGACGCGGTGTCGACGGGCGCTGCGGAGTGAGTCCCGACGGGTTCGACGGGCTTCTCCAACCCGACGGTCAGTTCGGTCAGCACCACAGGTGACAGCTGGTCGCTGGGCCGGGCGATCACCGAGACCGCGAATACCTTGGTGATCCTCTCGGCCGCAGCCCGGGCCGCCGCGACGGCCGACTGGACGGCCGAGACCTGGCCCTCGATCTTGACCGCCACCATGCCCATGCCGTCGGTGGTCTCGTAGCCGATCAGCTGCACGTTGGCGGTCTTGAGCGCGACGTCCGCGGCCTCGACGGCGGCGGGCAGGCCGAGCACCTCGATGGTGCCCAGGCTCAGGTTCGACATGGTTGGCTCCTTCGGGATTCTTCGCTCAGGTGGTGGCGGACGATCCGCCGGCGTGAATGGACGGGGACGGGTCGCGACCCGCGTTGGGCGATGACTGCACCGCGAACAGGTCGTGCAACGGCATGCGTTTCACCAGGCGCGCCGCGTTGGCCCCGGCCGCCCGGTCGATCCGGGGGTCGCGGTGCAGTGACGCGGCCAGGTACGGACGGCCTTCCGGCAGCTTTTCGGTGGTGATCACCACGTAGTCGAGGCTGACGCCGATGCCGATGCCGAGCCGCGACTCCAGGCTCGCCTGGTGCGCCAGCACCAGCGGGTTGAGTTCCGCGTGCCGGGTCACCTCGACCGGCACACCCTCCTCCTCGATGCCGTGCAGCACCTCGGCGAACAGCTCGTCGGTGAGCCGGTCGTTGGCCCGCAGCCTGATGGTGGGTCGCTCGTCCGTCATCGCGCCCCCTCCCACGCCAGCACCAGCCCGGTCGCCACCGCGTTGCGCGGGCCCTCGGTGCCACGGATGTTGGCGCGTCCGGCCACCACCCGGTACTCCCCCAGCGCCCTGGTCACCAGTTGGGGAATCTCGAAGTCGAGCGCGGACCCGCCGACCAGCACCACGTGGGCGATGTCGCGGACGTTCGCGGTCGGACTGACCAGGCGCAGCGCCCGCAGCGCGTTGGTGACGAAGACCCGCTCCTTGGCCCGGATCCGCACCTGCCGGATCACCTCGAGCGGCTGCCGTAGCGGCAGCGGGATCATGCCCTCCTGCGGGTGCAGCACCACGGTGCGGGCGAAGGTGTAGGGGGGCAGGGGCTCGTCGAAGAACTGCACCGTGCCGTCCTCGTGCCGAATGCTGAACAGGGTCTCGACCCGGGCCAGCGGATGCCGCTTGACGTTCTCGGCGTCCTCGGAGCTCTCCAGCCCCAGCTCGGACTGGATCAGCAGCGTGACCATGTTGCCTGCGCCGGCCAGATGCACCGAACGTGCCTTGCCGTCGGCTCGCAGCACGGAGGCGTCCGTCGATCCGGCGCCCATGTCGAGAATCGCGATCGGCACCGACGAGCCGGGCGTGGTGAGCGCGCCGCGCACCGCCATGTCGGCCTCGACCCCGCCGACCTCGACGGTGATGCCGAACTGGTCGGCCATGTCGTGGGCGATGCGCTGCATCTGCAGCCGGTCGGCCTTCACCATAGCGGCGATGCCGACCGCGGCCTCGAGCGAGAACTCGCCGGCGACGCCGCCGGTGACCTTCTGCGGCACGTTGGTGTCGACGGCCAGCAGGTCGGTCACCTCGATGCTGGACGGGTCGCGCTCGGTCAGCCGACCCATCACCACCCGGACCTTCTCCATCATGCCGCCGATGTTGGTGCCGGGCTGGCCCTTGACGTTGACGATCGGGCCGACCGAACCGGCCGCCCGCATGATCTCGTCGGCACCCCGCTCGACGTCGACCTCGACCGTCCGGTCACCGATGAAACTGAGGTGCCCCGCAGGAATGCGCCGCTCGGTGACGTCGCCCTTCGGGGTCTTGATCACCACCGCCGACCGGTTGCCGACCAGCGAGCGCGCCATCGGCACCACCGAGGCGGTCTCGTCGGCGTCCAGCCCGAACAGGGTGGCGATGCCGTACGGGTTGGCCAGGGTCTCGATGATCCGGCCGACGTCGGCCACCTCGATGGCGGCCAGCATGCCGACCGGCACCTTCTCGATCAGGCTGACCTCGTCGACGATCGGCACCTTGTGCCGCAGCCGGTTGTGCACCAGCACGCCGTCGTCGCGCTGCAGGATCACGCCGGTCACGCTGACCCGGGCGGCCGCCTCGTTGATCAGCCGGGCGACGTCCTCAAAGGTGTAGGACCGGTCGGCGACCACGATGAACGGGGTGCCGGAGGCGGCCTGGGCGAGTTCGGCGAGCAGCACCGTGGTGCCGACGCCGATGCCCAGACCGCCCGGAGTGGTCGGGTTGTGCCCGATCATGGTCGACTCGGTGATGATGGTCTCCGAGATCGTCTCCATCGCCACATCGCCGATCACCGGCGCCGCCTCGTTGATGCGAATCAGATCGAGGTCGCTCACCTTCCGTCCGGCCGCCAGGGCGGCCGAGGTGAGCGCGTGAAAGACGCCCTTGGTGTTCTGGGCAGTGCCCTTGACGCCGGTCGTCGACACGATCGCGGACGCCACGAACACCGGGGCCGCACCGGGAGTCACCTCCGCGAGTGCGACCTCGGTGGTCGCGTTGCCGATATCGACGCCGGCTATCAGAGCCATGTGGGCGCTCTCTCCTTCGATGTGATCGTGCATTGTGGACGGGCCTACTCCGTCACCCCGGGCGGGCCCGGTTCCTTCATCCCGGGCTTGCCCGCGTCCTTCAACCCGGGCCTATCCGTCATCCCGGGCCTATCCGTCATCCCGGGC
>DAOSUG010000273.1:0-3993 GCA_035378545.1 Micropruina sp.
GCCCGCGACGCGCGCTTCGCGCGCCGGAACGTCCACTGTCAGGTCCCCGAAGACGCGTGCCTGCGGGGCTTCCTGTGCCGTGGCGCCGGCTGGGGTGCGTGGTCGCCGTAGCAGCGTCTTGACCCGCGCGACCAGTGCGCGGGCGGAGAATGGTTTGGTGATGTAGTCGTCGGCTCCCACTGCGAGCCCGATGAGCAGGTCCACCTCATCGGCGCGCGCAGTCAGCATCAGGACGTAGCAGCTGCTGAAGGTCCGCAGCTGCCGGCATACCTCGATGCCGTCGATGCCGGGCAGCCCCAGGTCGAGCACAACCACGTCGGGCTCTGATTCCCGCGCGAGTGCGAGCGCCGTCTCGCCGTCGCCGGCGGTGCGCACGGAGAACCCCTCCTTGGTCAGGTAGCCCTCCACCACCCTGACCAGGCTGGGTTCGTCGTCAACCACCAGGACGCTCGGCTGCTTGTCAGACCCCACGCTCAAGCGTCCTCCTCCGCGACGAACCGACCGTGCCACGTGTGGTACCAGACTGCTCCGGTGGTGGTGTTGACCGACAGCATGCCCACCGTCGTATCGCCTGAGGCGGTGTCGAGGGTGTAGTAGCCCGGATACGCCACGGCCATGCCCGCCGCCTGCTCGCCGGCGGCGTTGGCCTGCAGCCATCGGTCGGCGATCGCGGCGGCCTCATCAGCAGAAATGGCCGCGGTCCGGCTGCCGGTGTTCCACATCATGGCCGGCCCGTACTCGGTGGACACCGCGCCGGTTGCCGGGTCCACGAGCACCTCGGTGGTGGCCTCACCGGAGGCGTCCCTCAACTCGACGTAGAAGTTGTTGGTGAACTGCATCACCTCGCCCGGTATGAGCCCACTGACCGCCGCAGCCTGCGTCGCGCGAGCCCTTGCCTGGGTGATGGTGTCGACCCGGACGCCGTCGCCGGCCAGCCACACCCCGCCGCCCATCATGGAGCCGCTCATCATGGAGCCGCCCCCGGCGCCCATCATTCCGCCCGACGGTCCGACCCACCCGCGACCGTTGGCTCCCATCATCGGACCATGCCCGTCCCAGTTCGGCGCGACACCGGCAGCGCCAGGGTAAGGGCGAGCACCTCCCCAAGCGGCCAAGACCACCGAGGCTATGAACAGCACGCTCGCGACCACCAACACCAGCCACGCCAGCCAGCGTGGGCCGGCCTGAGTCAGGCCCCGCCCAGTCATCGGCGTTCACCCCGGGCCGAGGCCAGCGCAGCCCGCTGCACCTGATACGTCTCGACGTCAATCTCGCCGCGGGCGAACCGACGATCCAGGATCTCCTCCGGCGTCTCCGGCCCGGGCTGCATGCCGCCACCGTAGGGGCGCGTTGGCAAGAGCCTGGTCACCGCCCACACCACCAGACCGATCAGCACCGCCCACAGCAGCACCATGCCGAGCATGCCGCCCCACCCCATCCCGCCAAAACCGCCGTAACCCATCATGTCTATCCTCCAGGACCGAGTGGGTGGTCCCGTGACCACCCGATGCAACAAGCTTGACCGTCACGTGTAAGGATCCTCGCGCCTGCGGAGTAAAGATTCCCTCTACATCCATCCATGCATCGGTTCCGTCACCCCCAATGTCGGATGTGGAACTGCGGGCCGAGAAGCGGCTGCCATTTCGAGGACCGCCCCGTCGATCAGGATGGAGGGTCGCCCAGCCGGGTCAGTGCTCCGCGTGGCCGCCCTCGGCTCCGGTGGCGTAGTCGGGGACGGTGACGCTGGTAGTGGCGGGCCCGGGCGTAGGCGATTGAGGGCTGTAGCTGATGCCGTTTGGCTTGTCGCCCACAGACGCAGTCGAGACGGTCTGGTTGGTCGACAGGTCGATCACGGAGACCGTGTCGTCATAGAGGTTGGTCACCCAGGCCCGCTGCCCGGTCGGTTCGACAACCACCCCGTGCGGGCCAGCCCCCGCGGCGATGGTGTCCTCGATGGTCATGGAGGCCGAGTCGATCACGGACACGGTACTGCCAGGGGCGCCCTCGGTTCCCTGGTCGGCCGACAGCAAGCGGGTCCCGTCCGCGGTCAGGTACAGCTGGACCGGCGGCGACGGAACCGACACCGATCCCGTGACCTTCTGCTCCACCAGGTCGACCTTCACCACAGAACTGGACCCGACCAGGCTCACGTAGGCGTACCGCCCGTCCGGTGCGACAGCGACCTGCGGAGGGGAGTCCCCGACCGGGATCGTCGCGGTGACTTCATAGGTGTCAGTGTCGACCACGTCGACAGTGCCCGCTGTGGTGTTGGCCACGACCACCGCCGCACCGTCCGGGGTGGGACGCAGGCCGTGCGGCCCGGCACTGAGGTCAACGGTGGCCCGGAGCTCCAGCGACTCGGCGTCGTAGACGCTCAGCGTGTCATCCCCCGAGTTGGTGACAAGGACCTGCTCACCATCAGGACTAACGACCACATGCGCAGGGCTCACACCGGTCGGAGCGGTCCCCAACAGCTCATACGTCGCGGCATCCAGCGCCACCACAGCGTTGGCGTGACCACTGACAGCCCAGACCGTGCCACCATCAGGGCTCACCTGAACATTGTGAGGACTCTCGATCCCGCTCACCGTGGTCACCACGACACCGGTGTCCGCGTCGATGGCCGACAAGGAATCACCGTCCTCGTTGGCAACCCACACCGTGCCCCGGATCGCCATCGGCTCCTGAGGTCCGGTGCCTCCCTCACCGGCAGCGCCCTCGTCGCTCTGCGTAGCGGCGGCACTGCTCAACGGCGCAGCCGAACCGGCAGCCGGTGCATCCTGCCCACAGGCAGTCAGCGTCAAGGCGGCCATCACAAAGACGGTGAGGAACAAGGGGCGGCGCAGGGAAACGAGCACGTGATTTCTCCTAATAACATGTAGAAATGTAGGACCACTATGACGCCTCGTTCGTCTGCCTTCGATGCTCATCCGGTCAAGGTTCCGTCAAGGACACATCGCCTACCCGGGGAAGTCCCGCGAGGCATTGGTTCTCGCTGGGCGGCGGCAAGCCGCTCTACCTCTGACGCACGTAGATCCACCCGCGTATTACATCGGATTATCCAGAGAATCCGATGTAATAACCGGGTAGGCTCCCGGCATGGCCACACGACGCCGACGGCAACTCGTCACCCGCGACGACGTGCCGCTGCCCCCGTACGAGTGGAGCCACGACCGCTCCGGGGCGAAGTCGGCGTGGGGTGTGAACCTGCCGATCTCTGAGCGCCACGATCTGCAGCTGATGGCCCAGCGCGGCACCGCCGGCCGCTGGACCTGGACGCTCACCATCTACCGCACCGGCAGCACCGACCAGGTGACCCGCATCGCCCGCGGCGTCCAGCCCACCCTGACAGCCGCCAAACCGGCCGCCGAGGCCGCCGCCCGCACCTGGCTCGCCGACCAACTCGAGCACCCCGACAAGTCGCATGACTGAAAGCCAGCCAGGGGCCCTGCACAGTGCGGCTGGTGGTCCGGTCGCCGCTGATCATCAGGCGGTGCTGCTGCCGGAGGACCTGTCGTTGGATGCGGCCGAGGCCGCGTTCGCCTCGGCGTCGCGGGCCTCGTCGACGCTGCGCGGGTACCGCTCCGACTGGACCGAGTTCGTCACCTGGTGCCGCGACAACCACCACACCGCGCTGCCCGCCACCGACATCGCGATCTCCCGCTACATCTCGGCGCTGGCCACCGCCGGGGCGAAGGTCGGCACGATCAGCCGGCGTCTGTCGACGATCCGGTTCGCCCACAAGGTCCGTAACCATCCCGACCCCACCCAGACCGCACGCGTGATCGCCGTCTGGGAAGGGATCCGCCGGCAGCTCGGGGCTCCCCCGGACCAGGCCCGCCCCCTGATGCCCCCGCTCCTCCTCGACGTGGTCGATGCCTGCCCGGAGATGACGAAATGGAAGACCCGCGACGATGAACCGTCAGTGAGCGGGATCCGGTACCGGACACTCCTGCTGGTCGGGTTCGTGTCCGCGCTGCGCGCCTCCGAACT
>DAOSUG010000274.1:0-3985 GCA_035378545.1 Micropruina sp.
CGGGTGGGCAGGTTGCGGGACTGGATCGGCTGGGAGAGCAGCCGGCTGGCGCACCAGTTGCGCCGCATGGAACGGCGCGGCCTGGTGCAGCGTCGTCCGGCCACCGACGATGCGCGCGGCACGTTGGTGTCGATCACCGACGAAGGGCGTGCGCGGATCGTCGCTGCCGCCCCCGGTCACGTGGCCACGGTGCGCGCCAACTTCATCGAGTTGATGAGCCCGACCGAACGTACCGTGCTCGCCGAGGTGTTCGAACGCGTGGCGAGGTGCATCAACCCCGATCGTGGCGGTCTGACCAGCATCGGCTGAACCGGGCACTGAAGCGAGCGCGTTCTGAGCCTGCCGCTCGCCCGGGTAGAGTGGACCCTCGTGCTGGTTGCGAGAGATGTTGAGGTTCGGGCGGGTGCCCGGTTGCTGCTGTCGCCGGTCTCGTTCCAGGTTTCACCCGGTGACAAGGTCGGATTGGTCGGACGTAACGGGGCCGGCAAGACCACGCTGACCAAGATCCTGGCCGGTGAGGCGTTACCGGCGGGCGGTCAGATCACCCGTCAAGGGCAGATCGGCTACCTGCCACAGGACCCACGCACCGGCGACCTCGACACGCTCGCCAAGGACCGCATCCTCTCGGCCCGCGGACTCGACTCCGTGCTGCGGCGACTGACCCGCTACTCGGTCGAGATGGCCACCGAAACCGGTGAGGCCCAGGAACAGGCGATGGCTTCATACTCGCGGGCCGAGGCCGAGTTGGCATCGGCAGGCGGGTACGCGGCCGAATCCGAGGCGGCGCGGATCGCCGCCAACCTCGGCCTGCCGGACCGGGTGCTCGGCCAGCCGCTGCGCACCCTCTCGGGCGGTCAGCGGCGACGAGTGGAGTTGGCCCGCATTCTGTTCTCGGGGGCCGACAACCTGCTGCTGGACGAGCCCACCAACCACCTGGACGCCGACTCGATCGTCTGGCTGCGTGACTTTCTGAAGTCGTACCCGGGCGGGGTGATCCTGATCAGCCACGACGTGGGTTTGTTGGACGCGATCGTCACCAAGGTCTTTCACCTGGACGCCAACCGTACCGAACTCGACCAGTACGCGATGGACTGGAAACGCTACCTGCTGCAACGTGAGACCGACGAGAAGCGCCGCAAACGCGAACGCCAGAACGCGCAGCGTAAGGCCGAGCAGCTGCTCGCGCAGGCCGACAAGATGCGGGCCAAGGCCACCAAGGCCACGGCCGCGCAGAACATGGCGAAACGGGCCGAGCGGCTGCTGGCCTCGGTCGAGGGCGAGCGGGCCGCCGATCGCGTGGCGAAGATCCGGTTCCCCACCCCGGCTCCGTGCGGCAAGGTGCCGCTGCGGGCGTCCGACCTGTCGAAGAGCTACGGCTCGCTCGAGGTGTTCACCGACGTCACGCTGGCCATCGACAAGGGCTCGCGGGTGGTGATCCTCGGGCTGAACGGTGCCGGCAAGACCACGTTGCTGCGCATTCTGGCCGGCATCGAGACCCCCGACACCGGTGAGGTGCAGCCCGGACACGGGTTGCGACTGGGCTATTACGCGCAGGAGCACGAGACCCTGGACGTGTCGCGCAGCGTGCTCGAGAACATGATGACCGCTGCCCCCGACGACATGACACCGACCGATGCGCGCAAGATCCTGGGGTCGTTCCTGTTCACCGGCGACGATGTGGACAAGCCGGCCAGGGTTCTCTCGGGTGGCGAGAAAACCCGGCTGGCATTGGCGATGCTCGTGGTCAGCGCGGCCAACGTGCTGCTGCTGGACGAGCCGACCAACAACCTCGACCCGGCGTCACGGGCCGAGGTGCTGGGGGCGATTCATTCGTTCACGGGCGCGATCGTGCTGGTCACCCACGACGAAGGCGCGGTCGAGGCGCTGGAACCAGATCGGGTGCTGCTGCTGCCGGACGGTGACGAAGACCTCTGGACGCCCGAGTATGCGGACCTGATCGCACTGGCTTAGCCCGAATCCACCGATGGCCGCCGTAGCGAGCGGCACCAGACGGGTGGCCTGGCAAGCCGGACCGCGCGAGGGCATGCCGGGCGTCTGTGGAGCGCGGCCGGTGCAGTCAGGGCGCCCGGATGGGGCCGCGCAGTAGGCGGAGATCGGTGGATTGGGGCTTAGGACGTGCTGATCGATACGCAACCAACGGATCGCGCAGGGATCCACGCCCTAGAGCGCTCCGGCCTGATGGGCGCCGGCCACGTAGCCGGCGGCCAGGCTGGCCGCCACCGTACGAATGGTGTGCTCGCCGGGTAGGAACCGTGCCGAATGCAGGCCGATGTCGTGCCGGGTGTCGGCCTCTTCGCCGGTGCCGACGAACATCATCACGATCGGCACACGGGTGCCGAAGTGGCTGAAGTCGTCGGCGCCGAGCGAGCGGAACGGCTCTTCGGCCACCGGCAACTCGGCGGCACGCAGCACGGGATCGAGTGCGACCACCAGATCGTGGTCGTTGTCGAGCACCGGGTCGCCGCGCAGCAGGCTGACCTCGGCGGTCGCTCCCCGGGCCGCGGCGGTGTGCTCGGCGAATCGGCGCACCTCGGCGTGCAACATCTGCCGGTCCGACTCGTGCATGGTGCGGATGATGCCCTGCAGCTTCGCCGAGTCGGGAATGATGTTGTGGGCGGCACCGGCTTCGAGCCGTCCGATGCTGATCAGGGCGGCGTGGGTGGGGTCGACGAGTCGTCCGACCAGCTGGTACAGCCCGGACGCGATCGCGGCCAGGATCGGCACCGGATCGATCGTCACGTACGGGTAGGCCCCGTGGCCGCCGTAGCCGCGCACCACGATGTCGAAGGCGTCGGCGGCTGCGTTGACGCCGCCGATGCCGCTGCTGACCAGGCCCGCGGGCACCCGGGGCTGCACGTGCGCGCCGATCACCGAGCGGACGTCCTGCTGTTCGAGAATGCCGCTGGCCAGCACCTCGGGGGCGCCCGAGGGCTGACACTCCTCGCGTGGCTGAAAGAGGCCGAGCAGGCCGATCGGCAGGTCGATCCGTTCGGCTGCCTTGAGCAAGGACCACACCGCCGCCATGTGCACGTCATGCCCACAGGCGTGCATGCACCCGTTCGTCGCGGCCCACTCGACGTCGGTGTGCTCGACGATCGGCAGTGCGTCCAGCTCGCTGCGCACCGCGACGGAGGGGCCGTCGGGGCCGAGGCGCGTCCAGAAACCGGTGCCGGCCAGCGGGGTGGTGCGACGATTCAGCGCCGCGCTGAGCAGGTCGGCGGTGGGCTGCTCCAGCCCACCCACGTACGGGTCGGCGTGAATGGCCCGACGCAGCGCCCGAGCCTGCGGCAACACGTCATCGATGCCGGCCAGCAGGTTGTCGAGAAGTGCGAGCGCGCGCGGGTTCGGCCAGCCAGAAGTCACAACCGGGCAGTGTAGTGCGGGGTGGCGCCGCCCCTGACGCGCGTTCATGCCGCCGGACGCAACACGCTGAGCTGCACGGACACCTGCACCTGCTCGGCCCGGTCGGCCCGGGGCGGATGGTGGAAGGCGTTGGGACCCATGCCGATCAGGTCGTCGACCTGGGCGGCCGAGATCGTGGTCTGCAGCCGGTGGTTCTGCGTGTGCTGCAGCTCGAACCGTCCGGACGCCGCCGCGAGTAGCCGCTCGTGCTTGTCCTCGTCGATTCCGAGCAGGCCGTAACGAGCGCGCAGTCCGGCCAGATGCTCCACGGTCGGCGTGACCACCAGCAACCGTCCGTCGGGGCGCAGCACCCGCGCGAACTCGGCCAGGTTGCGGGGGGCGAACACGCACAGCACCAGGTCGATCGCCCCGCTGCGCACCGGGAGTCCGCGCCAGACGTCCGCGACCACGGAGGCGACCCGGTGATGGGCGCGGGCCGCACGCTTTGCCGCCGCCCGCGAAACGTCCAGGGCAAGGCCCCGGGCCGGCGGACGATGCTCGACCAGTTCGGCCAGGTAGTGGCCCGTGCCCGCGCCCACCTCACGCTGCTTGAGGCGGGCGC
>DAOSUG010000275.1:0-3961 GCA_035378545.1 Micropruina sp.
GCCCCGTACCCGCATGCCCGGGTGGTGGCGGCGCTGCGGTCGGCTCGGCAGCATTGCGGGCTACTTTTCGTCGGGTATGCCCGTACCGCCGAGACCGAGTCGCTGGTCGATCGAGGCTGGTTGGTGTCGTTGCAGGCCCCAGCCTCAGCGCGCCGTGAGGTGTGCCCGGTGGTGCGGGTCGCGTCGGCGACGGAGCATGCGGCCGAACGCGACCCCGCGGCGCATTCCAGATTGCCCCACGAGGTGTTCAGCGCGATCAGGGCCGGCCTGTCCGGCGGGCCGGTGCTGGTGCAGGTTCCGCGGGCGGGGTACCTCGCCGCATTGGCGTGTGGCCGGTGCCGCGCGATCGCTCGGTGTCCCGCGTGCGGGCTCCCGTTGACCGGCGAACAGGTGACTCAGGGCACTGGTGTGGTGTGCCGTGTCTGCGGGCTGCATCCCGAATGGCGCTGCCCCGAGTGTGACAGTACGCGGCTTCGCGCCCCCCGGGTCGGCGTTGCGCGCACTGCCGAAGAACTCGGACGGGCCTTTCCGCACACCCGCGTGGTGCAATCGAGCGGCGAGAAGCGGGTGGCCGAGGTGGGTATCGAGCCCGCATTGGTGCTGGCCACGCCTGGTGCCGAGCCGGTGGCGAGCGAGGGCTATGCGGCAGCGGTGCTGCTCGATGCCGACCTGCTGCTGGCCCGGGCCGACCTGCGCGCGACCGAAGAGGCGCTGCGGCGCTGGTTGGCGGCGGTCGCGCTGGTTCGCGGCGCGGGCGATGATGGCACGGTGGTGCTGGTCGGCGATCCGGGTGCGAGGGCCGTCCAGGCGCTGGTGCGGCTCGACCCCATCGGCTTCGCCGAACGTGAACTCCACGACCGGGCCGAGGCCGGGTTCGCACCCGCAACCAAGCTGGTCGGCCTCGAAGGCACGCACGAGGCGGTGATCGAAGCGACCCGAGTGCTGCAGGCCGACACGGGCGCCGGGGTGTTGGGTCCGGTGCCGGCGGCCGAGGGTGAGTTCCGCGCCCTGCTCCGTGCACCCCTCGACCGTGGCCAGGCCCTGGTGGCCGCGGCTAAGGCGGTGCAAGCTCAGCGCACCGCCCACAAAGACGACGGGTCGCTGCGGGTGAGTGTCGACCCGGCGGTGGTCTGAGAGCGCTCAGGCGTTCGGCTCACGCGTGCGCCCGGCCGCCGAACGCCCACCGAACTATCTCCCGCCTGCGAAGCTTCGCAGGCCAGAGATGGTTAGGCGGGCGTTGGACGCGGCTGTCCGATGGCCCTCTTCTGCTCACGGTGGCCTTCGTGACGGTTCGCTAGGCTGACGCGGTGCGCGTCGTCTTCGCCGGAACCCCCGAGGTTGCCCTGCCCACCCTGAACGCGCTGGCCGCCTCACGACACGAACTGGTGGCTGTGATCAGCCGTCCGGACGCACCGCAGGGACGCAGCAAGCGGCTCGTCCCGAGCCCGGTGGCAACCTGGGCCACCCAGCATGACATCGAGACCCTGAAGCCCGCCAAAGCGGGTGAGCCCGACTTCGTCCGGCGGCTGAGCGAACTGCGGCCCGATTGCTGTCCGGTCGTCGCCTACGGGGCACTCATCCCCGCGCCCGTGCTGGCGATTCCGCGCCACGGCTGGGTGAACGTGCATTTTTCGCTGCTGCCCGCCTGGCGAGGCGCGGCTCCGGTGCAGCGGGCGATTCTGGCCGGCGACACCGAGACCGGCATCAGCATCTTCGACCTGGTGCCCGCATTGGACGCCGGGCCGGTCTACCTGCGCGAGCCCTCGCCGCTGGGCGACGCCGAGACCGCAGGCGGAGTGCTGGCGCGGCTGGCCGATCGCGGCGCCGACCTCCTGGTGGACGTGCTGGACGCGATCGAGAACGGTACCGCGGTGGCATCGCCGCAGCCGGACGAACGGATCACGCTCGCCCCCAAGCTGACCGCCGCCGACGCGCGCATCGACTGGACGGGGCCCGCGATCTCCATTGACCGCCAGATCCGGGCCTGCAACCCCAACCCGGTCGCCTGGACCACGCACCGCGACGAGCGGGTCAAGGTATGGCTGGCACGGTCCCACCCGGGCACCGTGCTGGCCCCGGGCATGTTGCGGGTGGACAAGCGCAGCGCGACCGTCGGCACCGGGCGAGGCGTCCTGGAACTGCTCACGGTGCAGCCGGCCGGAAAGAGAGCCATGGATGCGGCCGCCTGGGCGCGCGGCCTGGGCGCCGACCCCGGGGCACTCGAGTGAGTGGGCGTCGGGGCGTGTCGGCGCAGGTAGGGGTCTCGATCACCTCGACCAGCGGGAATCGTTCGACCAGCGGGAATCGTTCGACCAGCGCGGTCTCTACCAGCGCGACCAGCGGGAGCCGTTCGACCAGCGGGCGGTCTCGACAGGCTCGACCAGCGAGGATGGCTCGACCCGCGATGGCCGTTCGAGCGGCGGAGGGGCCCGGTCAGGCGCGACCAGCGGGGGCGCACCGAACAGCGGAAACGCCCCGGCCGGCGGGGGGCTCTGCATGAGCGCCAACCGTGGGCGCAGGGGGACGCCGGCCGACCCGGCCCGCTTGGCGGCTTTCCGCACCATGCGCGCGATCACCGCTGACGACGCCTACGCCAACCTTGCGCTCGCCGAACACACCACGGGCCTGTCGCCCAGGGACGCTGCCTTCGCCACGGAGCTGGTCGCCGGCACCTGCCGGTCGCTCGGCCTGTACGACGCGATCGTCACGTCTGCCTCGGGCCGTGAGCTCAAGACCCTCCAACCGGCAGTCGTCGACCTCTTGCGCCTCGGCACCCACCAGTTGCTGGAGTTGCGGGTGCCGAGCCACGCGGCGATCTCGGCCACCGTCGACCTGGCCCGTGCCGCGGTGTCCGACCGGGTCACCGGCGTGGTCAATGCGATCCTCCGCAAGGTGGCCGCCCTGGACGCGGACGGCTGGGCCGCTCGACTGCGCACCGAGCGTCCGGACGCCGACGCGCTGATCGCCAGGCACCCGCAGTGGATCATCGACGCCCTCGCCGACGTGCTACCCGCTGAGGAACTGGACGACGCCCTGGCCGCCGACAACGTCGCTCCGACGCCGCATCTGGTGGTCCGCCCGGGGCTGGCCGAAATTGCCGAACTCGGCGGTGAACCCCTGCGCTGGTCGCCGTTCGGCGCCCGGGCCGCGGGCAACCCCGCCGATGTGCCGGCCGTCGCGCAGGGGCGCGCCGGGGTTCAGGACGAGGGCTCGCAGCTGGTGGCCTGGGCGCTGGCCCGCATCGACGCACCGGACGGTCCGTGGCTCGACCTCTGCGCCGGTCCCGGCGGCAAGGCCGCGCTGCTCGCCGGACTGGCCCGTGACCAGGGCGAACGCTTGCTGGCCGCGGAACTGCAACCCCACCGTGCCGCGCTCGTGGCAAGGGCGTTGGCGGCCTACCCGCAACCACGTCCGCTCGTGATCGCCGCCGACGGCACCAGGCCCGCCTGGCCGCCGGCGAGCTTCGCCCGGGTGATGCTGGACGCCCCCTGCAGCGGCCTGGGTGCGTTGCGACGGCGTCCGGAGTCGCGATGGCGGCGGCAGCCGTCCGACCTGGACGTTCTGGTGCCCCTGCAACGGGCGCTGCTGCGCAACGCGATCGCGGCGGCGGTCCCTGGTGGCGTGATCGCCTACGTGACCTGCTCGCCGCATCAGCGCGAGACCGTCCAGGTCGTAGAGGCGGCCGACGGTGTCGAGGTGATCGACGCCTCGTCGGTGCTGCCCGAGGTGCCGGACGCCGCTCGCGGCCCCTACCTGCAGGTGTGGCCGCACCGGCACGGCACCGACGCGATGTTCCTGGCGCTGCTACGCAAGACGCCTTCGACCCAATAGGGTCGATCGCATGACGATGCGGATCACACCGAGCATTCTGAACGCCGACCTGGCCGATCTCAGTGGCGAGATCGGCCGCATTCCCAGCGCGGACGGCGTGCACATCGACGTGATGGACAACCGGTTCGTG
>DAOSUG010000276.1:0-3957 GCA_035378545.1 Micropruina sp.
CGAACCCGTCATCCCGGCGAACGCCGGAATCTTCCCTGCGCACTGGTGCACCGTTCCGCCGGCCCGCACGCAGAGATCCCGGGGCGAGCCCGGGATGACGGACACACCATTCGCACGAGGTGCCCCCAGGGCGAGCCCGGTATGACGGGACGCACATTCGCGCAACGGCGGGACGCCGATTCGTCCACCCCCGATGACGCCCCGTAGCCTGTCGGGGTGGCTTTGACAATCGGCATCGTCGGACTGCCCAACGCGGGCAAGTCCACCCTCTTCAACGCGCTCACCCGCAATGAGGTGCTGGCGGCGAACTATCCGTTCGCGACCATCGAACCGAACGTCGGCGTGGTCGGCGTGCCGGACGAGCGGCTGCCGAAACTCGCCAAACTGTTCAAGTCTGCGCAGATCATTCCGGCCACAGTGAGCTTCGTCGACATCGCCGGCATCGTGAAGGGTGCCAGCCAGGGCGAGGGCATGGGCAACGCGTTCCTTGCCAACATTCGTGAGGCGGACGCCATCTGCCAGGTCACCCGGGTGTTCCGTGACCCCGACGTCACCCACGTCGACGGGGCGGTCAACCCGGGCAGCGACATCGACACGATCGGCACCGAACTGATCCTGGCCGACCTGCAGACGATCGAGCGGGCACTCCCCCGGCTCGAGAAGGAGGCCCGGCTGCACAAGGACCGCAAGGTGGTGCTCGAGGCCGTCCAGCAGGCGCAGCAGGTGCTCGACTCCGGGCGCGGCGTGCAGGCCGCCGGCCTCGACCTGGAGCCGCTCAAGGAACTGTTCCTGCTCACCGCGAAGCCCTACATCTACGTGTTCAACTGCGACTCCGACGAACTCACCGACGAGCCACTGCTGGCCGGCATGCGCGAACTGGTCGCCCCCGCCGAGGCAATCTTCCTCGACGCCAAGATCGAGTCCGAACTGGTCGAAATGGAACCGGACGAGGCCCGGGAGTTCCTCGAGGAGATGGGCATCGACGAGCCGGGGCTGGACACCCTGGCCCGGGTCGGCTACGAAACCCTCGGCCTGCAGAGCTACCTGACCGCCGGCCCGAAGGAGTCGCGAGCCTGGACGATCCGCAAGGGCGCGACCGCCCCCGAGGCGGCCGGGGTGATCCACACCGACTTCCAGAAGGGGTTCATCAAGGCCGAGATCGTGTCGTACGACGACCTCGTCCGACTGGGCGGCATGCAGCAGGCCAAGGCGGCCGGCAAGGTGCGCCTGGAGGGCAAGGACTACGTGATGGCGGACGGTGACGTGGTGGAGTTCAGATTCAGCACCTGATCCCTGAAGGCGCAACTGCATCAGGTCATGCGGGATGCGATGATATCGTGATATCAGATTGGAGGTGCCGCTATGACCAACGTGCTGATTCGTGGGCTCAGCGAAGCCGCGGTCGAACGTATCGATGCCGAGGCGGCTGCGCTGGGGCTGTCGCGCAACGAGTTCCTGCGGCGCCGTCTCGAGAAGGAAGCGGTGGCACCGCTTGCCGCCACGATCACCGCTGACGACTGGAGGCGGTCGGCGGCGGCCTTCGGTGACCTTACCGACCCTGACGTGATGGACGCCGCGTGGCGGTGACGAGCTGGCTGGTCGACAAGTCGGCCTACGTGCGGATGCAATCGGGGCAGGCGGCACAGCTGCAGGAGTGGAACGGCCGGATCGAGCGCGGGCTGATGCATCTGTCGGCCGTGACGCGGCTCGAGTTGGGGTTCTCCGCCCGCTCGGGCGCGGAGGGTCGCGATGCGTTCGGACTGCCGCCGCTGTCCCTCATGCCGATCGAACATCTGACCCCGGCGATCGAGGATCGCGCCTGGGAGCTGCAGATGATGCTGGCTGATCGGGGGCAGCATCGCGCACCGTCCATCCCGGACCTACTGATCGCAGCGACTGCGGAGAAGACCGGGTTGACGGTGCTCGCCATCGACAAGGACTTCGACCTGATCGCCGAGATCACCGGCCAGCCGGTGCAGACTCTGGCGGTGCGGTGACCACCGTCGAGCCCAGCCGGGTGTCCGATGAGTGAGGTGATCTTCGCCCGCGACGACCAGTGGCTGCCGCGGGTGGTGCGGGAGGAGGGCGGGTTGCGGGCCGCGGTGGTGGGCGGCGCCGATGCCCTGCACGGCCCCCGGGTCTTCAGCTTTCCGATCGAGGAAGCGCACGTTGCGGCGCTGCGCGTCGACCTGGCGCGACACCTGATCCTCGACAGCGCGCTCCGGCCGTTGTGCGATGACGCCGGCACCAGGGGCACGCTGGACGAGCACGCGGCCGTCGCGCTGCTCGACCCGATCCTGCTGGCGAGCCCGGACGACGTGGACGCGTTCCTGCGGCACACCAGGTGGGACCGCAGCGCGCTGGTTGCCCGCGGCGCCAACCGGGCGTTGCTCGACCGGGGCCGGGTGATGGCCGCCCTCGGCGCCGCCGACGGGCGCGCTGACTGGAGCCGCGCCCAGCAGGACACGGCCGATCGCGACCGAAGCAGGCGCGGCGTGACGCTGTCAGCACTCGACGCGGCGGTACTCCGCTTCACCGGCCAGTACCTGCATGCTGCGACGGTGCCGCGGCGCGATCCGGCAGCGGTCGATGCCGAGTTGCTCCCTCAGGTGCAGCAGGTGATCGCCACGGCCGAGCAGGCCTGCGCGGGCATCGGCATCGCCCGCGACCCCCGCCGCGGACCGCGTGGAACGGACAAGGCCGACTGGCGCCGGCTGGAGTCGATTGTGCAGCAGGCGTTGGGTGCCGCCCACCCGCGACTCGGGGCCGATGCGGTGGGCAGCGTCAGCTTCCTGATCTGCAGCGAGGCGGCCGGCCGCGCCCTGCTCGGCCCCTACGACACCGACGACTCCGCTGCACCGGCACCGCGACGCACGCTGACCTTCACCGACGACAAGCAGGTCGTTAGCACCTGGCAGCCGGGCGAGAGCCCGTCCGCCGCCGAGGCGTTCTGGGCGTTCGTCGCCGAACGGGTCGACGGCCGCAACGAGGTGTTCAGCCTCGAGGACGAGGCGGCCGGCGACGGCGTCCAGTTGCACTTCTTCGCGGACTCGATCGCCCGGGTCACCACGGTGGGGCCGGCTGCCGATGGGCAACCGGAGTACCGGGTCGAGTACGCACTGGTCGACGATCTCGCCCACTACCGTCGGATGGTGCGCGCCTACGTGACCGGAGGCTTCGCGGCACTGGCGGACCTCGGGCACTGGTACGGCGACGCCGCGGAGTTCGAGCAGGCGCGCAAGAAGGGCCGGTAGCGCCAGGGGTGACGCGCTCCGCAGCGTCGCCGGCTGCGCGCTCAGGCGGAGGTGTCCACGATCACCGCGGCAGGCCATCGTCGCCATAGGAGAGAATCGCGTCGGCCGGGCGGGCATCGAGAACCGGACGAGCGCGGCCTCGGTCGATGAACCGCTGCAGTTCGCCGCTGCGGGCACCCAGTGCGGCACGTCGCCGCACGCGGGCCAGCCGCTCGGCGATGGCGACGCGCAACGCCTCGGTGATGCTCTCGCCGGTGGCGCTGGCCAGATGGCGCGCCAGGGCGTCGGTCGCCGGGTCCTTGATGTTCAGTGCCACGCGTCCACACTTCTGGGAAGAAAAAGTGCCCGACGAAGAAGATTCACGCTGTGGTAAGCCGAGAGCCGAGGGGGATGGTGGTGCCGGGTGAGGTCCTTCCCCGGACGGCGGGAGCGCGCAGTGGGGTTCAGCTGCTGATGCTGCTCAACGCCAGCACCAGGATCGCGCTGTTGAAGAAGAACGTCAGCACCGAGTGCGTCACCACCCGCCAGCGGGCCCGCCGGGTGACGATCATCACGTCCGTGGTGGCGAAGGTGGTACCGATGGTGAAGGAGAAGTAGGCGAAGTCGACCAGGTCGGGAAACTCGGTGCCCGGAAACTCCATGCCGGGCCGGACGTCGCTGTAGTAGTGGGCGAAGTACCACTGGGCGAACCCCCACTGGATCA
>DAOSUG010000277.1:0-3957 GCA_035378545.1 Micropruina sp.
CTCCGGCTGGGCATCCCAGCGTCGCGGACCGTCGGGCGGCATCGGTTGGGACATGGAGGGCCTCCTTCGCGTCCGGTCAGTGTAGAGAGGCCTGGGCCGAGTGACTGCTGGGGGAAGCGCTGATCATCGTCGCTTAGGGAAACGCTGATCAAGGCCCCTCCATCGTCATCTCGGACTTGATCCGGGATCTCTCCCGCCTGAGGTCCCGGGTCGGAGCCCGGGATGACGCGAATGACCAGCGCTTCCTTAGATGGGCGTGTGGTTCACAAAGGGGGTTTCGACAAGCTCAACCAACGGTGGGGCGCATCGACTATCGACCGGATGAGCAAGACGGGGGCGAATGTCGTCCACGATCGAGCCGGTAGGATGTCCGGGATATCCGACTGCGTGAGGAAGTCCGTTGTTCGACACCCTGCAAGACCGCCTTTCCGAGGTCTTCAAGAACCTGCGCGGCAAGAGCCGGCTGTCCGAGGCCGACATCGACGCCACCGCGCGCGAGATCCGGCTGGCGCTGCTCGAGGCCGACGTCAACCTGGGCGTCGTCAAGGAGTTCATCGCCAACCTCAAGTCGCGCGCGCTGGGTGCCGAGGTGCACAAGGCGCTCAATCCGAGCCAGCAGATCATCAAGCTGGTCAACGAGGAACTGGTCGCGATCCTCGGTGGCGAGGCCCGCCCGCTGCGCTTCGCCAAGCGCCCGCCGACGGTGATCATGCTCGCCGGTCTGCAGGGCTCCGGTAAGACGACCCTGGCCGGCAAGCTCGGCCTGTGGCTCAAGGGGCAGGGCCATTCGCCGCTGCTGGTGGCCGCCGACCTGCAGCGGCCCAACGCCGTCAACCAGTTGCAGGTGGTCGGCGAGCGTGCCGGCGTGCACGTGTACGCGCCCGAGCCGGGCAACGGCGTCGGCGACCCGGTGCAGGTGGCGCGGCAGTCGATTCTGCACGCCATGAGCAAGCTGTACGACGTGGTCGTGGTCGACACCGCCGGCCGGCTGGGCATCGACTCCGAACTCATGCAGCAGGCCGCCGACATTCGCGCCGCGGTCAACCCCACCGAGGTGCTGTTCGTGGTCGACGCGATGATCGGCCAGGACGCGGTGAACACCGCGAGTGCGTTCGCCGACGGCGTCGGGTTCGACGGCGTGGTGCTCACCAAGCTCGACGGCGACGCCCGCGGTGGTGCCGCGCTGTCGATCGCCAAGGTGATCGGCAAGCCGATCATGTTCGCCTCCAACGGCGAGGGTTTGAAGGACTTCGACGCCTTCCACCCCGACCGGATGGCCAGCCGCATCCTGGGCATGGGCGATGTGCTCACCCTGATCGAACAGGCCGAGAAGACCTTCGATGCCGAGCAGACCGCCAAGGCGGCCGAGAAGCTGCTCGGCGGCAAGGGCGAGTTCGGCCTGGACGACTTCCTGCAGCAGATGCAGGCCGTCCGACGCATGGGGCCGCTGTCGAAGATCCTCGGCATGATGCCCGGCATGGGTCAGATGAAGGACCAGATCAACAACATCGACGAGCGCGAGATCGACCGGCTGGAGGCGATCATCAAATCGATGACCCCCGCCGAGCGGGCCAACCCCAAGATGCTGGACGGGTCGCGTCGCACCCGCATCGCCAAGGGCTCGGGCACCACGGTCACCGACGTGAACAGCCTGGTCAACAGGTTCTTCGAGGCCCGCAAGATGATGCAGTCGCTGGGCGGCCAGATGGGTGGGCCGGGCATGCCGGGGTTGCCCGGTGGTCGCCGTCAGCCGGCACGGCAGGCGACGAAGCCGAAGGGCCGCGGCAAGGGCGTCTCGGGCAATCCGGCCAAGCGTGCAGCCGGGCCCGAGGCACTACCCGCCGCCCAGCTGCAGCCCGAGTGGAACCCTGCGGACGCCTTCGGCCTGGGCAAGGCGGGGCAGCCCTCCGAGGCCGAGTTGGCGAAGACCCTCGGCGATTTTCAGCTGCCGCCCGACCTGCAGAAGATGTTCAACCAGAAGAACCAGGGTCCGCGCTAGCAACTCGCTGGTCGAGCTTGTCCAGACCCTGCCGGTGACGTCGCCCGCGTTGGGTGACGTTGCCCGCGTTGCAACGCGGGCAACGTCACGGGCAACGTCAGCTATCGAGGGCAACGTCGCCAAGGCCAGGCTGGTCGGGCCGTTCACCAGCCGCCGCTGGTCGAGCCGTTCACCAGCCGGCGCCGGTCGGGCTTGTCGAGATCTGCACCGCGCGAGCGTGTCGAGACCACCTCATGGGTCGAGCTTGCCGTGACGGTCCGAGCGCCGACTGCCGAAAAGTGCGCGCCAGCGAAGCCCTCGGGTCTCGACACGCCGTACCCGAGCGCACTGGCGCGCACCTTTCGTCGATTCTCGTTCGGCTATGCCATGGAACTTCGGGGGAACCCCACGCCCCAACCTTCCGGCCGGTGCCATGATCGAACCCATGACGCACCGCCATGACCTGCCGCCCGGCCTGGGACCACTGACATCGCTCACCCACACCCACGACGGGCACACGCACACCCACGTCACGTCCGAACTGCCGGACGGAGCGCCGCAGCGCCTGCACCTGCGCGGCGTGATTCTGCCCGAGGGTGAGACGCGCGACCTGTGGCTGCACGATGGCGTGATCAGCTTCGAGCCCGTGGCCGATGCCATCACGGTCGCCGGCGAGGGGTTCATCATGCCCGGGCTGGTGGACGCGCACTGTCACGTCGGGCTCGAATCGCACGGGGCGGTCAGCGAGGAGCGGGCCGAGGAGCACGCGCTGACCGATCGCGAGGTGGGCGCACTGCTGCTGCGCGACGCCGGATCGCCGCTCGACACCCGCTTTCTGCAGGACCGCGACGACCTGCCGAAGATCATCCGCGCGGGCCGGCATATCGCCCGTCCGAAGCGGTACTCGCGCAACTTCGCCGAAGAGGTCGAGCCCGATCAGCTGGTCGACGAGGTGGTCACCCAGGCCGAGCGGGGCGACGGCTGGGTCAAGATCGTCGGCGACTGGATCGACCGCGACGCCGGTGACCTGACCCCGCTGTGGCCCACGGACGTGGCCAAGGAGGCGATCGAAGCCGCTCACGAACACGGTGCAAGGGTGACCGCGCACTGCTTCGACGAGCGCTCGGTGGCCGAACTCGTCGACGCCGGCATCGACGGCATCGAGCACGGCACCGGACTGGAGGACGACACCATCGCCGCGATGGCCGAGAACGGCACCTCGCTGGTGCCGACCATGGTGAATCTCGAGAACTTCCCGATGTTCGCAGCGGCGGGCGAGGCCAAGTTTCCCCGCTACGCGGCGCACATCATGGCGCTGTACGAGCGGCGCTTCGAGACCATGGGCAAGGCCGTGGACGCCGGCGTTCCGGTTTACGCGGGCACGGATGCCGGGGGAGTGCACGGCCACGGCCTGATCGCCGGCGAGATCGAACTGCTGGCCAAGGTCGGCGGCAACGACTTCGCGCTCGGCGCGGCGTCGTGGAACGCGCGTGCCTGGCTCGGTCATCCCGGCATCGAGAACGGCGCCCCGGCCGACCTCGTGGTGTTCGCCGACGACCCGCGGGTGACGATCTCGGTGGTCCGCGAGCCGGTGCTGATCATTCTGAACGGACGGGTGGTGGGCGGCTCCGCGGCGCACTGAACCGTTCGCCGGACCACCTGACTGCAGACTCGGCGTCCGGGCATGCGTTGCGCACCCGATCACGCGATGCCGCTCTCGTCGGGTGGCCCGGACACCCTGGCGAACGTCCAGCGTGCCCATTTGGGCTGCAACTAGGCACAACTGGGCAGGGTCTATTGGGCCAGGTCCAGGCGCAGTCAGGCTGGTGCGCCGGCGAGCAGTCCCGACGGCGTCCGAGGTGCGACCACGATGGGCGTCCGGGCGGGTAGCGTCTGGCCGTGGATCCGCACCGGCTGAGTGGACGCGACGCGCGACGGCTGGCTGTGCGCGCCCAACTGCTGGACGCGCGGCGTCCGGT
>DAOSUG010000278.1:0-3951 GCA_035378545.1 Micropruina sp.
GTCCTGGTCCTCTAGGTAGGTGCCGTCGCACCACTTGAAGACCAGCACGCCCAGGTGGTTGCTGCCGTCCTGGAGCAGGTCGGTCACGTCGAACTCGCTGGTGGCGTGGGAGATCTGGCTGTAGCCGAGGTAGCGGCCGTTCAGCCACACGTAGAAGCAGGAGTCGACGCCTTCGAAGGTGAGATGAGAGCTCGGGGCGTTTTCACTGGGCGTGTACTCGAACTCGTGGACGTACGCGCCGCACGGATTGTCCTGCGGGACGAACGGCGGATCGAGCGGGAAGGGGTAGCGGATGTTCGTGTACTGGTGGTGGTCGTAGCCCTGGTGCTGCCACGTGCTCGGCACCGGCACACGATCGAAACCGCCCGCGGGGAAGTCGCGCTCGTAGAAGTGGTCCCGAAGCTCGTGGATGCTCTCGAAGTACCGGAACGACCACTCACCGTTCAGCAGCTGCAGACGATCGGAGGAGTCACGAGCCTCCGGACCGGGGTCGAGCGGCGTGGAACTCGGGATGTAGTAGGAACGTGCCGGGAGCGTGTTCTCGTGCAGAACGGCCAAGTCCTCGTAGTACCTGGGAACGATCATCGATGGATCTCCTCTCGGCCCGCTGTTTTTCACATGTGAGTGGGTGATGAGCCAGGGTGGTCGGCAGGCTGCGCCACGATCGGAGCCGGGCGAGCGTGCCCCCACTCTTCGCGCACCTCGCCGCGTCCAAGACCGCGCCTTCCTTGCAGGACGTTACCGGCAAGGCTCATCCGAATCAAGGGTGTAGTCGGGGTCTGAACCCGCCGGTCTCGAGCAGGGATCTGGCGATGTAGTTGGTCAGGTTGCGGAACCCCAGCGCCGAGCCGCGCAGGTGCTCGAGCCTGCCGTTGATCGCCTCGGTGGGCCCGTTGGAGGTGCTGGGCCGGTCGAAGTAGGCCAGGACGTCGGCGGCGCGCTTCTTCAGCGTCCTGCCGAGCTTGGTGATCTCGACCAGGGCCTTGGGGACGCCGGTGCTGATCGAGTCGATGAGCCGGGCCATCAGCTCGCGGCCGTGGCGCCGGTTCTCGTGGCGGTAGGCGGCGATCATGCGCTGGTAGACGCTCCAGGTGACCTCGACCTCGACGTGGGCGTCGTCGGCGAACAGGGTGTCCAGTCGGTCCTTCTGCTTGTCGTTGAGCAGGTCGGCGCCGGTGGACAGGGTCCGGCGGGCGGCATAGAGCGGGTCGCCCTTGCGGCCGCGGTGCCCACAGATGGCCTGCTGAACTCGCCGTCGGCACTCATCGAGCGCCTCGCCAGCGAGGCGCGTGACGTGGAAGGGATCTAGCACGGTCACCACGTCGGGCAGTTCCTCGACGGCGGCGGTCTTGAACCCGGTGAAGCCGTCCATCGCGACCACCTCCACGCCGTCGCGCCACTCCTGCGGGCGGTCGGCCAGCCAGGTCTTGAACGCCTGCTTGGAGCGTCCTTCGACCATGTCCAGCAGCCGTGCCGGGCCGGTGCCATCTCGCACTGGGGTGAGGTCGATGATCACGGTGACGTACCTGTCGCCGCGACGGGTGTGCCTCCACACGTGCTCATCGACCCCGACGACCTTCACCCCCTCGAAGCGGTGCTCCTCGTCGATCAGCACCCGCTTGCCCTCGGCCAGAACGGCGTCGTTGGCGGTGTCCCAGGCCACCCCGAGCCCCTCGGCGACCCGAGCCACGGTCAGGTGCTGGACCACGATCCCTTCCAGCGCCCACCGCAGAGCGCGCCGAGACAACTTGGCCCGGGGCTCGGCCGCGGCGGTGGTGTCCTGGCGCCACACATACCCGCAGCCGCTGCAGCGGTAACGGCGCACGACGACCTCCAGCGTCGTGGGCCGCCAGCCCAGTGGTTCGTGGGCAAGCCGTCGGACCACGGTGTCACGTGGTCTCCCTTCGCAGCCGCAGCGCCGGCACCACTGGTCGGGCTCGACCACCTGGCAGGCCAATACGGCACGATCCGGCTCGAGTCGCTGCCCGGTGACAACGAGGCCGAGTTCGTCGAGGCGGCAGAAGGCAGTCAGGTCGGGGCTGGCGAACGCATCAGCGCGCCCGCCGACGGTAGCGTCGTGCACGTCGAGGTCTTTCGGGCTGAGTGTGTAGGAGCTCTCATCCTCGGGAGACCTCGACCTCTATCCGGCCACCGACGCGCCGGCCCGCCGCGCGACGTGCGCTACACCCTCATCTGGGAAGAGCCGGGTAAGGTCCACCCACGTCACTCATCATGTTCACAGTGAATACATGGCCAACCACATGAGTCTGCTCGCTCAGCAGGCGGCCCAGACCCCAGCATCGGTGTGGCCTGTCCTGGGCGGTGACTTCAACACGGGGCAGGACGACCCTCTGGCCGCTCGATTGCTTGAGTCGATGACCGTCGTTGCCGGCAGCGGGATCGACCTGATCTGGGTCGGCAAGCATGAGACGTACAAGTCGAGCGAACCCACAACGGTTCCATGCGGGCAGCTATCTGACCACGATCCCACGGCTATCACCCTGGAGATACTTAACCCACCCCCGCCAAACCTGCCACTCCCGCCACCCTCGGCTGAGCTCGTGGTTCGCTTTGCACCAGTTCCCCTGGTCGTTCCTTCAGGCAGGGAAGGCTCGGTGCAGGTGACTGTAACGGCGTTAGACGCCAAGACTGGGGAGCCCAAGGCCGGCATTGTCCGAGTCGACCCCGGATCTGTCGGAGGAACGGTGACATCATCTCCGACCGGGCACAGGGTATCCGTCCCATTTCGAAAGACCGTTCGGGTCGACCCGGTGACAAAAGAACACGAAACCACGTTCGTGATTGCCCGCGTGACCGTCTCGGTCGCTGGTTACCGCGACAAGGCGGTCGACTGGGATCTGTGAACCTCTTGAATCGAGAACAACCCGAATCTGGCGCACCAGCGAGTATGCCAGCCCGACAAGATAATGACTAAGCGACACCAACACGACAAGATAATGAGTTATCTAGAGGCGTGTGGCTAAAACGGCTCTTCACGGGACTGTCAGATAAACGGTGGGCGGGTCTGGCCCGACACGCCGGGTGAATGCCTGGTGAGGAAGGCAGGTTCTCGTGACCGACACGATGACCGATGTGGCAAATCCGAGGAAGGCGGCGCCGGGTTCGGTAGCTGCGCAGCTGATCGAGCAGGCCCGGGCTGAGGGGGTGTCGCTGGTCGGGCCCGGCAGCCCGTTGGCGGCGCTGACCAAGCAGGTCCTGGAAACCGCCCTGGAGGCCGAGCTCGACGAACATCTGGGCTACGAGCACGGCGACCGGGACACCAAGGCCGGCGCCGAGCAGCCCAACGAGCGCAACGGAACGAGGGTGAAGACGGTTCACACCGAGCTGGGCCCGGTCAGCATCGAGGTGCCCAGGGACCGGCACGGCTCGTTCGAACCCCTTGTGGTCCGTAAGCGGCAGCGCCGGCTGTCCGGGGTTGATGCGATGGTGTTGTCGTTGTCGGCGAAAGGACTCACCTCTGGTGAGATCTGTGCGTTCTTCGCCGACACCTACGGCCAAGCGATGAGCAAGGACACCATCTCCCGGATCACCGACAAAGTGGTCGAGGAGATGACCGAATGGGCCAACCGGCCACTGGACTCGGTGTACCCGGTGGTGTTCATCGACGCGATCCACGTCAAGGTCCGCGACGGACAGGTCACCAACAAGGCGTTCTACGTGGCCATCGGCGTCACCGTCGATGGGCAGCGAGACATTCTGGGGATCTGGGCCGGGGCCGGCGGTGAAGGCGCCAAACACTGGCTGAACGTGCTCACCGAACTGAAGAACCGCGGCGTCGTCGACGTGCTCATGCTCGTGTGTGACGGGCTGAAGGGTCTGCCGGAGGCGGTGAACACCGTGTGGGAGCACACCACCGTCCAAACGTGTGTGATCCACCTGCTGCGCAACACGTTCCGCTACGCCGCCCGGCAGCACTGGGACCAGATCGCC
>DAOSUG010000279.1:0-3930 GCA_035378545.1 Micropruina sp.
AGTGGCGGGCAGGCCTTCGAGACCCAGCGCGCGTTGGAACGGCGGGCGATGGTCGACACCCTGGCTGCGCTGGCGGTGTCGGTGCCCTCCGATCAGGTGGCCGACCTGCTCGAGCCGCTGTTCCGGTACTGGCGCACCGCTCGTCCACTGCCCGATGCGCTCGCGTTTCTGCGGCACTGGCGCCTGTGCCCGGTCGTCATCGTGTCGAACATCGATCGCGCGGACCTGGAGCACCTGCTGCCGAGCCTGCCGGCCGTGGCCGGGCTGGTGACGAGCCAGGACGCGCGCGGGTACAAGCCCGCCCCGTCTGTGTTTCGCCACGCCCTGGCCCTGGGTGGCTATGCGCCACAGCGCGTCGTCCACGTCGGCGACTCGTGGGAGTCCGATGTCGAAGGAGCGCTGCTGGCCGGCATCACCCCGGTCTGGCTCAATCGCACCGGTGCCGTCGCGCCGGCGTCCGAGGTGGCGCGCATCGCGTCGTTCGACGAGTTGGCGTCCTGCCTGAACCGGCTGCCGGACCCGGATTTCACCCGTCCGGGTGCGGTTGCGGCAGACCCGGGCGAGGGCGTCCACGGGTAGCGTGGCGGAATGGATGCGACGGCGTACTGGACCGTTGCGCCGGGTCGCGGCGAACTGCGCCGCGAGCAGCTTGCCACCCCCGGCCGCGACGAGGTGCTGGTGCGTACGCTCGCCTCGGGCATCAGTCGCGGCACCGAACTGCTGGTGCACCGGCACGGGGTGCCAGCCTCGGTTCGGGAGCGGATGCGATGCCCGTTTCAGGCCGGTGACCTGCCCGGTGCGGTGAAGTACGGCTACCTCAACGTCGGACGGGTCGAGGCCGGTCCGGCGCACCTGCTCGGCGAGCGGGTCTTCTGCCTCTTCCCGCACCAGGATCGCTTCGTCGTACCGGTGAGCGCCGTCACGGTGGTGCCCGTGCAGGTGCCCACCGAACGCGCCGTGCTGGCCGGCACCGTCGAAACCGCGGTCAACGCCCTGTGGGACGGCCCGCCCCGGATCGGTGACCGGGTGGCCGTGGTCGGCGGCGGCATGGTCGGGCTCAGCGTGGCCACGCTGCTGCGCCGGTTTCTACTCGGCCGGCTTCAACTGGTCGACGTCGACCCGGCCAAGGCGCACCTGGCGCGCAGGCTCGGGGTGCAGCACGTCCAGCCGGACGAGGCCGCCGCCGACTGCGACCTGGTGTTCCACGCCTCGGCGAGCCAGGCCGGGCTGGCCACGGCCCTGCGCCTGCTGGGCGACGAGGGCGAGTTGATCGAGCTGTCCTGGTACGGCGACACCGAGCCGCAGGTCCCGCTCGGCGCCGACTTTCACGTGCGCCGGCTGACCATCCGGGCCAGCCAGGTGGGCCGGGTCAGCCCGACGCGGGCCGCGCGGCGCGGACCGTCCGACCGGCTGGCGATCGCGCTGGAACAGCTGCGCGACCCAGCCTTCGACGCACTGCTGGCGCCGGCCGTTGCCTTCGACCAGTTGCCGCAGGCGATGCGCGAGTTGGCCGCCGGCCGCGGCACCACGCTCTGTCAGGTGATCAACTATCCGGAGGAACCGAGCCATGTATGAGTTGAGCGTCCGTGACCACGTGATGATCGCGCACAGCCTGCCCGACCCCTTCTTCGGCCCCGCGGCCGGCCTGCATGGCGCCACGTTCGTGGTCGAGGTGACCTGGACCCGGCCCGACCTGGACGAACACGGCGTGGTGATCGACATCGGCGAGGCCTCGTCCCGGCTGGCCGAGGTGCTGGGCGACCTGAACTACCGCAACCTGGACGAGCACCCGGCCTTCGCCGGACGGTTCAGCACCACCGAGGCGGTGGCCGGGCACATCAGCGAACGGCTGCTGGCCACGATGGACCTGACCGGTTTCACCGCCCTGGCCGTCACGCTGCGGGAGCACCCGGATGCCTGGGCCACCTGTCGGGTCGAGCTCTAGTGGTACGGGTCTAGGGTGCCCGCGCCCGTCTTCGTGATGCCGCGGGCCACCGCGCCCTCGGGCGGCCACGCGTACAACGCCGCGGTGCTCGCGCACTGGCCGGGCGAGCCGCCCAGGGTCGTCGAGTTGGACGGGCCGTGGCCGCGCGGCGACAGCGACTCGCTTCGGCTGTTGGACCAGGCCCTGGGTGGCAGCACGCTGGCGCTGGTGGACGGCCTGGTCGGGGCCGCCCACCCGGAGATTCTCGGGGCCGCCGCCGTGAAGGACTGCAGGATCGTCCTGCTGATCCACCTGCCGCTGGCGGACGAGGGTGGGCTGAGCGAGGCCGACCGGGCCGAACTCGGCGCGCTGGAGCGCCGCAGCGTCCGCTCGGCCTGGCGGGTGGTCGCGACCAGTCGTACGGCCGCCCGGCAACTGACACACGTGACCGGCCGAACCGACGTGATCGCCGTCCCGCCGGGAGTCAGCCCGGCGCCAGCGGCCCAGGCACATCAGCCGCCCGGCATCGTGCAGGTGGGCTCCCTCGGTCCCCGCAAGAACCAGCTCGCCTCGCTGCAGGCGCTGACCGCATGCCGCGACCTCGCCTTCACCGCGACGTTCGCGGGCCCGGTCGCCGACGAGGCGTACGCGGCCCGGGTCCGGGCGGGGTTGGCGGCGGCAGTCGCCACCTGGACGGGACCGCTGCAGGGTGCCGACCTGGAGGGGCTCTACGCGGGTGCCGACCTGTTGCTGAACCCGGCCCGGGCCGAAACCTGGGGCATGGTGATCACCGAGGCGCTCGCCCGCGGCGTCCCGGCGATCGTCGGGGCGGGCACCGGAGCGGTGGAGGCGCTGAGCAGCGGGGGAGCCGGCGGGCTGCCGGGTGCGGTGGTCGATCTCGACGACCCGGACGCGCTGGCCCGCACGGTGCGACGCTGGCTCACCGATCCGGCGCTGCGGCAGCAGTGGCGCGACAACGCGCTGCAGGCGCGGGCCGGGCTGCGCGACTGGGCGACGTCGGCCGCGGAGCTGGCCGGCGTGCTCGACCCTACGAACGCAAGGAGCCACGAGTGACCGATTCTGCTGGGCTGCGCCCGGAACGTCCGATCGCCGCGGATTGGCTGGCACTGCGCCGCAGCGCCGATACGGCGGCGCGCGACCGGGCGGCATGGTTGGTGCGTGCCGCGACCGACGGCATGACGGGCACGCTGACGGTGTTCGACATCGGTGCCGGCACCGGCGCCAACCAGGCCTACCTCACCCCGCGGCTCGGGCTGCCGTCACGCTGGGTGCTGCTCGACCACGATGCCGACCTGCTGCACGCGCCGGGTCATGGTGAGGCGACGCGGGTGCTGGGTGGCATCGACGAGCTGCGCGGGCTGGTCGCCGCGACGTCCGGGTCGCGGCTGATCACCTGCTCGGCCCTGCTCGACCTGCTGAACACGGACGACCTGGACGAACTGGCGTCCGTGATGGCACAGCATCGGGTGCGCGGACTGTTCAGCCTCACCGTCGACGGCTCGCTCGCGATCGAGCCCTCGCATCGTTCGGACACGGTGATCGCCACGGCGTTCAACGCGCATCAGGCGCGTCAGGGTCGTCCGGGGCCCGGCGCGGGCGGTTATCTGGCGCAGCGCTGCGCGCAGGCCGGGCTGGTGGTGCGGCAGGCACAGACGCCGTGGCTGCTGGGCGCCGGAGCCGAGGCGCTGATCGAGCGACTGCTCACCGAACGTGGGGACGCTGCGGTGGAGCAGCAGCCCGAGCTTGCCGCCGACGCGCAGCAGTGGCTTGGGGATCGGCGGGCCAGCCTGGCGGTGGGGTCGCTGCGCCTGCAGGTCGGCCATGTCGATCTCGTGGTCCTGCCGGCCGAGGGGCGCTGACGGCGCTGACGGCCCACCGCTGGTCGCGCTTGGAGAGACCTTTGTGGTCGAGTGTGCTCTGTTGGGTCGGGGGCGGAGGGGGGCTCCACTCGAGCCAACCAGCCTCGGTCGCAGGCTCCCTCGGCG
>DAOSUG010000280.1:0-3929 GCA_035378545.1 Micropruina sp.
CACGAGCGCACTGACCCCCTGGGCGAGCAGGCCCGCATCCGTCCAGCGGGCGACGAGTTCGTCCGGCTCGATCACGGCCCCGCGCATCAGCCGCACGGTGATCAGCCCCCGCGGCATCACGAACGCCGAGATGCGGCCCACCTGCAACTCGGGCAGGCCCTGCGAGTCGACGCCGAGACTCGCCGAGTAGGCGGTCAGGAACAGGTGGGTGGCGTGCCGGCTGAGCTTGGCTCGTTCGCGCGGCGCGATCGAGTCCTCGACCGCGTGCCGGTCGAGCCGCAGCTCCTCGGCGAGCTGGCTCAACACCTCGCCCTCCGGGTCGCACAGGTCGAGCCAGGTCAGTGCGCCGGCGTCGGCCAGATACCCGTCCAGTTCGCTCAGCGGAATATCGGACGCCACCAACTCGCCATCGCGCCAGACCCGGCTGGTCAGCTGCGTCATCGGCGGTTCACGCCCGGCCCAGCAGGGTCGCCGCCACGACGTGTCGCATCAGGTCGCGGACGCACTCGGCCGCGCGCGACAGCGGCAAGCTGGACGGTCTGCCGATCGACAGGTGCACATCGAGGCCGGGCGTGAGGCGGGTCGTGGTCAGCCCCGAGTCGGCGGCAAGCTTGTCCGCGATGGAGCGCGGCAGCAGGGTGGCACCCAATCCGGCGGCGACCGCCTGCCCCATCAGCCCCACCGACTCCAACTCACCCACCAGCAACGGTTGGACGCCAGCCGTCTCGCACGCCCGGTCGACCACCTTGCGAATCGTGTGCAGGGGGCTGGGCAGCAGCAGCGGCACCTCGGCGAGCGTCTCGACCGCCACCTCGTCCGCCACGGGTGGCTTGTCGGGGCACGACACCAGCACCAGCTCCTCACTGATCAGCCGTTCGAACGCCAGCCCCTTGATCGGTCCCGAGTCGTACAGGATCGCCAGATGCAGCCGGCCGGTCATCATGGCCTCGCTGAGCACCAGGCCGAAATTGTCGCTGACCCGCAGCATCACGTGCGGGTACCGCTCGCGCACCGCCCGCACCAGCGGCAGCGCGATCAGGTTGGCCGTGCTGTAGGGGGCCAGTCCGACGTACACCTGACCGGCGACCTCGCGTCCGAGCAGGCCCACCTCGGCCACGGCGTCGTCCAACTGCTTGAGAATCACCTGCGCGTGCCGGTAGAGCGCGGCCCCGGCTTCGGTCGGCTCGACGCCCTGCTTGCTGCGGGTCAGCAGCCGCTGGCCGAGTTCGGCTTCCAGCGCGTTGATCTGCTGGCTGAGTGCGGGCTGCGCGATGTGCAGCACGTCGGCGGCGCGGGTCAGGCTGCCCACGTCGACGATTCGGACGAAGGTCGCCAAGCGTCTGGTCTCCATGGCACCTCCGGTGCAGCCATCGTGCGGCGCTATCACATCAGCGAAATCATGTCTTACCACAATGCGTCGGATATTCCTTACGGTCAGTTCATTCAGTCACGAAGGAGCAGCGATGCAGTCAACGATCGATCTGGTGGCCGACCTCGGTGAGGGTTTCGGCGACTGGACGATGGGCGACGATCCGGCGCTGCTCGAGATCGTCAGCTCGGCCAACGTGGCCTGCGGCTATCACGCCGGCGATCCCCGCATCATGGACGCCACCGCAAGGGCCTGCGCCGAACGCGGCATTCAGATCGGCGCCCATCCCAGCTTTCCCGACCTGGTCGGGTTCGGGCGGCGCGACATGGGGCTGAGCGCCGAGCAGGTACGCACCGACACGATGTACCAGATCGGCGCACTCTCGGCCTTCGCCGCCGCGCACGGCACCCGGGTGCGCCACGTCGCCCCGCACGGACGCCTGGGTAACCTGGTGGCCGTGCGCGCCGACTATGCGAAGGCCGTGTGCGACGCGGCCTGCGCCGTCGACCCCGACCTGATCGTGGTCTGCCAGGACGGCGAGCTGGCCGATGAGGCCCGCCGGCGCGGCCTGCGCACGGCGATCGTCGGCATCGTCGATCGCGCGTACCGTCCGGACGGCACGTTGGTGCCGCGCTCCGAGCCGGGCGCGGTGATCCACGACCTGGACGTGCTGGTGGCCCGGGCGATCCGGATCGCCACCGAATCGACGCTCGAGGCCGTGGACGGGTCGGTGCTCAGCGTGCACGCCGACTCGCTGCTGCTGCACGGCGACAATCCCGGCGCCGTGGCCACTGCCCGGGCGATCCGGGCCGGACTCACCCGAGCGGGCGTCACCGTGGCCCCGATGGCCGACGTGCTCGCGAGCCGGGGCTGACATGACGAACCTGCGGTCGGGCGGTTGCGCCGTTGACATGCTCGATTGTGGGGATTCGGCGCTGCGGGTCGTCGTGGAGGGCCCCGCCGCGTCGTCCGCGTGGCGGATCGTTCACGGGCTGGCCGCCCTGCTGCGCCAGGCAGCACCGCAGGGCCTGCTGGGCACCCTGCCCACCTACGATTCGCTGCTGGTCGAGTTCGACTGCGCCCGCACCGACCACGCCACGCTGCGGGCCGCGATCGGTCAGCTCGCCGACCGGATCGACGGCGTGCCGGCCCGCACGCCACGCACCTTCGACGTTCCGGTCGTCTACGGCGGCGAGCACGGGCCGGACCTGGACGCGGTCGCCGCGCACCTCGACCTGAGCCCCGACGAGGTGATCGCCCGGCACACCGCCGAGCCGCTGCTGATCCGTTGTTTCGGTTCGCCCGCCGGCGCCCCGATGATGGACGGCCCGGCATTCGGACGTCCGGTGCCCCGGCTCGCCAGCCCCCGTCCGCACGTGCCCGCCGGCGCGGTCGCGGTGGCCGGCCATCAGGCGGTCGTCTCGGCCTGTCCGGCACCGGGAGGCTGGCACGTGCTGGGCACCACGCCGCTGCGCATGGTGGTGCCCGATCGCGAACCACTCGCCCCCTACCGGCCGGGCGACTCGCTGCGGTTCCATGCCATCGACGCGTCCGATTTCGAGGCCTGTGCGGGGGTGCTCTCGTGAACGGTCGCGTCACCATCACCCGCCCCGGCATCAGTGCCGTGACCGATCTGGGCCGCTTCGCCGGCGGCGCGGTGGGTCAGATGACCGGGGGGGCCCTCGACCAGTACAGCGCCCGCGTTGCCAACGCTCTGGTCGGCGCCGATCAGGGGGCCCCGCTGGTCGAGCTGGTGGCGGCCGACTTCGCCGCTCGCACCAGCGCCAACCTGTTGATCGCCGTCACCGGCGCCCCGGCCGATGTCACCGTCAACGGCATTCCGATGCCGCAGTGGGAACCCTTCTGGTGGCCGGCCGGCACCGAGCTCGCCATCGGTTCGATCCGGCTCGGCATGCGCGTCTACGTGGCTGTGCACGGCAGCCTGGACGCTCCGCTGCTGCTCGGCAGCTGTGCTCCCGACAGCGTGCTGGGTTTCTCGGGGCACCTGCATCGCGGCGACACGATCGACGTCGAACCGGGGCCGGTGCGGATCTATCATTCGCCCCTCGGCCTTCCGGTGATGCGCGCCGCGGTGTCGCAGCCCGGGTTCAGCGATCATTGGCGCATTCCGGTCACCGACGGTCCCGACCGGGCCCAGTTCGGCGCCGGCGCCGAGCGGCTGCACGCCGGCCGTTTCGTGATCGGCACCAACAGCAACCACGTCGGGCTGCGGCTCTCACCCGAACCGGGGGCGTCCGTGCCGGTGCGTGAACGCACCGACGAGGTGCTCAGCCGGGGCGTCCCGATCGGCGCGGTGGAGGTGCCGGCCGGCAGCGAGCTGCTGGTGCTGCACCGCGGTCGTGGGGTCACCGCGGGCTACCCGGTGCTCGCCGTGGTGACCCGCGTCGGCTTGTCCCTGCTCGGCCAGGCCCGACCCGGCCAGAGCGTCGAGTTCGTCCGGGTCACGCTCGAGGAGGCGATCGCGGCCGCACGCGCCGAGCAGGCCGCCATCGACGGCCTCACCTGGCGGGTCGCCCGGTTGGTGTCGGCGCACGGGGCC
>DAOSUG010000281.1:0-3928 GCA_035378545.1 Micropruina sp.
CGTGTCAAGGCTGCGCGACGGTGCGCCGGAATCCGCCGCAGCGCCCGCGCTCAGCGCCGCGGGCTTCGTGATCGACCGTGCGATCGAACCCCTGCGGGCACCGGTGCTGGTGCGGCTCGATTCCCCCGCCAACATCGCCGCCGGCGACACCGTGTGGGGCCTGGGCGATCACCTGCGGCACCGGTTGCGCGCCGCCCTGCCCGGCTGCACCCTCCTCACCGTCCAGACCCCGGACGAACTGACCGCCGCCCTCGCCGCGGCCGACGGACGTCCCCTGGTCGTGCAGGGCCGCGACATGGCCCGCGTACCCTTCCTCTCCGAGTGCGCGACGACCGTGCGCAGGCACCGTCCGGACGCGCTGCTGGTCGAGCTCGGCTGGCCCGACCCCGCCACCAGCACCCCGCCCGACCTGGTCACCTTCGGCAGCGGCGCCGGCCAGATGTCATGCCTCATCGACCTGCTCGAGCGGGGCACCCGATGAGCCCCGGCACCGAGCAACCGACCACCCTCGGCATCGACATCGGCGGCACCAAGACCCAGGGCATCGTGCTCGACGGGCAGGCCCGGGTGATCGCCGATCGCCGTCGGCGCACCGCGACCGGCCCGGCCGGGGTGCTCGCGACGGCCCTGGCCGTGGCCCGCGACTGCCTGCAACTGGCCGGCGTGCGCCAGGAACACCTGGGCTCGGTCGGGGTGGGCATTCCGGGCCGGGTCGATCACCGCACCGGCGTGGTCAGCACCGCCGTCAACCTGGGCATCGGACGGCTCGAGCTCGGCTCCGCGCTCAGCGCCGAACTCGGGGTGCCCGTGCAGGTCGACAACGACGTGAAGGCCACCGCGCTCGGCGCCGCCGACTACCTGCGGGCCGGCGATGCCGACCTGACCTACCTGAATCTCGGCACCGGCGTCGCCTCGGCCACCCTGATCGGCGGACGCCTGGTGCGCGGCGACGACAACCTCGCCGGCGAGATCGGGCACGTGCCGATCGACCCCGGCGCCGGACGCTGCGCCTGCGGCCAGCGCGGCTGCATCGAGGTGCTGGCCGGCGGCGCACAGATCGCGGGCCGGCTGGCGGCTCTCGGCTCGGGCCTCACCCTGCGCACGTTGGTGAGCGCCGCCGAGGCCGGCGACCCGGCCGCCGACGACGAGGTGCGACGCATCGCCGAGGCGATCGCGACGGCCGTCCAACTGCTGGTGCTCGCGCACGGCTCGACCCGGGTGGCGCTGGGGGGTGGGGTGGTGCACACCGCACCCGGACTGGTCGAACAGAGCCGGCGGGCGCTCGACCGTCGCGCCGAGCACTCGCCCTTCCTGCGCTCGCTCGAGTTGTCCGCCCGGATCACCCTGGTGCCGGCCGCACATCCGCTGGCAGCGATCGGAGCCGCTCTGGTCGGACGGGCGGGCCTGGCCCGGGCGCACTGGGAACGCCCTGCAAGAATGGGGGCAGCACCGCGCGAAAGGCAGCCATGACCCAGGGCAACACCCCGCAGTACCCCCAGCAGCACGATCCGTACCGGCCGGGCTACGGCCAGCCCGGGCAGCCCGACCAGTCAGAATGGGGCCAACCGGGCACCCAGGCTGGCTACGGCGCAGGCGGCCAGCAGCCGGCCGGCTACCCGCAGCAAAGTTATCCCCAGCAGAGTTACCCGCAGCAGGGCTATTCGCAGGACGGCTACCAGCAGGCCTATCCGCAGCAGAGTTACCCCCAGCAGGGGTACCAGGCGCCCGGCTACCCGGCGGCCTACCCGCAAACGATGCCCTATGGCCAGGCGGGGCCCTACGCCCAGGCCGAGCAGCCGCGCTCGCCGCTGCTCGGCATGATCTCGCTGGGCGTCGTGGTGATCTGCACGGTCATCTTCGGCTGGGTGATGTTCCGCATGGGTGCGTTGCTGGCGCCGGTGCTGGTGACCAACGCGGGCGCCGCCACGCAGCAGCAGATGACGCAGGAGCTGCTCGATCGACTCGGTGCCACGGGCCTGCTGCTGCTCAATGTGTCGACCTACGGCGGCTTCGCGGCCTGGATCACCGGCATCGTCGCCACCGCCACCAAGCGTGGCCGCTCGTACGGCATCTGGGCCATCATCATCGGTGCGCTCGCGCCGTTCATCGGCTTCGGCCTGATGCTGGCCGCCCTGATGCCCTACATCAACGCCTGAGCAGGCTCAGCTCAGCCGCCCGACGCGTCCGACTCGGCATCGGCGATGTCGGCCTCGCCCAGGCAGTCCGAATCGAGCCAGCCGTAGGGCAGCACCACCTTGCCGCGCGGTGCGCCCTGCCGTCCGCGCGGCGAGCCCAGCTCGGACGACGGGTACGGCACGTCCGCGTCGAGGGTGGCCAGCAGGCCCCGCAGTTGTGCCAGGGACTCGACGGTGGCCAGGCCGCGGCGCACGTCACCGCCCACCGCAAAGCCCTTGAAATACCAGGCCATGTGCCTGCGCAGGTCGCGCAGGCCGTGGGTCTCGCTGTCCAGACCGGCCAGGAGTTCGGCGTGCCGGTAGACCATGGCCGCCACTTCGCCCAGGTTCGGCAGCGGGGGCGCCTCCCGGCCCGCGAACGCGGCGGCCAGGTCGCGGAACAACCAGGGCCGGCCTAGACAGCCGCGTCCGATCACCACGCCGGCGCAGCCGGTGCGCCGCATCATCGCCAGCGCGTCCGCGGCCTCCCAGATGTCGCCGTTGCCGAGCACCGGCAGGTCGACCGAGGCCACCAGTTCGGCGATCCGCGACCAGTCGGCCTCGCCACCGTAGGCCTGTTTGACGGTGCGGGCGTGCAGGGCGATCGCCGCGCAGCCCGCCTCGCGCGCGATCCGTCCGGCGTCGAGAAAGGTCTCGTGCTGCTCGTCGATGCCGAGGCGGGTCTTCATGGTGACCGGCACCCCGTAGGGTTCGGCGGCCCGCACCGTTGCCGTCAGGATCGCGGCGAGCCGGTCGCGCTTCCACGGCAGCACTCCCCCACCGCCGCGCCGGGTCACCTTGGGCACCGGGCAGCCGAAGTTGAGGTCGACGTGCGACACCCCGAACTCGTCGCACAGGATCGTGGTGGCCTTCGCCATCACGGCGGGGTCGACGCCGTACAACTGCACCGAGCGGACGGTCTCGCCCGGGTCGAAGCGCAGCATCGCGAAGGTCTTGGGGATGCGTTCGACCACCGCCCGGCTGGTGATCATCTCGCACACGTACAGCCCGGCGCCCTGCTCGCGACACAGCTGCCGGTAGGCCGCGTTGGTGATGCCGGCCATGGGGGCCAGCACCACCGGCGGGTCGACCGTGATCGGGCCCAGGCGCAGGGTCTCGGTCTGCGGGGCGGTCTCGGTCTGCAGCGAACGCATCGGCCCAGCCTAACCGTGCCGGCACCCCCCCTCCTCTCACGGGTCGAAGCGGTACCCCAGACCCGGCTCGGTGATGAAATGTCGCGGCTCGCCGGGGGCGTCCTCGAGCTTGCGCCGCAGCTGGGCGAAGTAGACCCGCAGGTAGTTGCCCTGGTTCTCATAGCCGGGGCCCCACACCTCGGCCAGCAGTTGCGCACCCGGCACCAACGTGCCCGGACGCCGCACCAGGGCCTCCACCAGGTGCCACTCGGTCGGGGTCAGCTTCACCTCGGCACCGTGCCGCAGGGCCCGCTTGGCGGCCAGGTCGAGGGTGAACGAGTCGGTGCCGATCACCGGCAGCTCGGACGGCTCGGGCACGTCCGCACGACGCAACGCGGCCCGCACCCGGGCCAGCAGCTCGTCCATGCCGAACGGCTTGGTGACGTAGTCGTCGGCCCCGGCGTCGAGTGCGCGCACCTTCTGCTGCTGGGTGTCGCGGGCCGACAGCACGATGATCGGCACCCGCGACCACCCGCGCAGCCCGGCGATCACCTCGACCCCGTCCAGGTCGGGCAGGCCCAGATCGACCAGCACCAGCTCTGGCGGGTGCGCCGCAGCAGC
>DAOSUG010000282.1:0-3909 GCA_035378545.1 Micropruina sp.
CGTTGGCGGTGAGTGGTCTAGCGTCTGCGCTCTCGGCGGGGTTGGAGCCGTGGCGTAAGCCGCAAGCTCGGCATGACCCGGCCAAGGTCTTGACCGATCTCGCCCTCACGCTCGCCCTGGGGGGTGACTGCCTCGCCGATGCCGCGGTGCTGCGCAGTGAGCCGGACCTGTTCGGTCCGGTGGCTTCGGAAGCGACGGTCTCGCGCACGATCACCGCCCTGGCCGCTGAGGCGGGTCGGGTCCTGCCCGCGATCGCGAAGGCTCGTAGGGCGGTCCGGGGTCGGGTCTGGGATCTCGCGGGTGAGGAGTCCCCGCTCCACGCGATCAGCGAGACTGACCCGTTGGTGATCGATCTGGATGCCACGATCGTGATCAGTCACAGCGAGAAAGACGGCGCCGCACCGACGTTCAAGCGCACGTTCGGGCATCACCCGCTGCTGGCGTTCCTGGATCACGGCGCCGGTGGCAGTGGTGAGCTCCTCGCCGCCCTGTTGCGGCCCGGGAACGCCGGGTCGAACACGGCAGCGGATCACATCGAGGTCACCCGGCAGGCATTGGCCGCCGTGCCGGGGATCAACGCCTCCCGGCCCGGACGCAAAGTGATGATCCGGACCGACGGTGGTGGGGCGAGCAAGAAGTTCCTGACGTTCTTGACCACCAGGGGCCTGGCCTACTCGATCGGGTGGACGTTGCCATGGGTGGAGATGAACGAGCTCTACGAGATCGTCACGACCGCGGGTGGCTGGAGCCCGGCCCTGGCCGAGGCGGGCAAGGTCAACGAGAAGGCCGACGTCGCCGACCTCACCACCCTCCTCAAAGCTGCGGGGCACCTCAAGGGCTGGCCGGCCGGGATGCGCGTGATCGTGCGACGCGAACGACCCCACCCCGGTGCCCGGGTCGCGCAGGACCGGCTCGATGACGCTGACGGCTACCGCCTGACCGCGTTTGCTACCAACGCCCGCCAAGGCCAGCTCCAGGTCCTCGAGCTCCGCCACCGTCAGCGGGCCCGCTGTGAGGACCGGATCCGCTGCGCGAAAGACACCGGGCTGCGCAACCTCCCGTTGAAAACCCTGGCGCAGAACGAGATCTGGCTCCAGGTCGTCGCTCTCGCCGGCGACCTCCTGGCCTGGCTCGGCCTCCTCGGGCTGAAGAACGAAACCAGCCGGCGGTGGGAGCCGAAACGGTTACGGCTACGCCTGTTCAGCGCCCCCGCCGTGATCGCCCGTCACGCCCGACAAGTGCTCTTGCACGTCAAAGAGACCTACGCCTGGGCCAGCATCGTGCTCGCCGCGCATCAACGCCTACGGGCCCTGGCCGCCGCACCGACCTGACGAACCATCGCTCCTGACCACCCACGACCCGAGGACCCCACCCGGCTGGAACCGGCACCCACCGCAGCGATACGCGGCGCAACGTCACACCCACAGGACAGAATCACGACCAGATGCCGGCACCGACGCCGACCAACTCATCGACCTGGCCCGATGAAAGATCGAGGCCAGCTTTTGCAGGGCCTTAAATCTACACTAGTGTCAAGAGATATGTCCATCCGGACATTCAAAAATCGCATCCTGGGGAGAGAAGTGACCACGAGAAGATCGGCCAATGCCGCGCGCCGCGTGTTGGCAAGTTTCGGTGTAGCAGCTATCGCTGCCATCGCACCCTTGACAGCTGTGTCAGCGCCGGCTTCTGCCGCACCAATTCTGGCCCCAGCTGCCGTGACAGCCACCGGCGATGATGGCCTAGTGCTTTCGTCGACGCCCGGTGCGCAGATTAAGGGTTCTGCCAGCGGCTTCACCTTGACGGTCACTGACGCCAACCTGAGTAACGTCTCCTTCGACAGCTACCAAATCTCTGGCCTCCCTGACGGGTGGACGCTCAAGGCTGGCGGGAGCACCCTGAAGCCGGTGTCCCCGAGTCCGATGATTTACGAAGTGCCGCGCTCCCAGACCACCCTGACGGCCGTCGCCCCGGCGAATTTCGTCGGTACGCTTCAGGGCGTCACGATTGCGCGTGTCTCCGATGCGAACAACTTGGTGACTGATTTTGACGGTGGTTCCTTCGACTACTCGGGTACGGCCAAGCCCCAGCTCGATAGCTCGGTCACCGCCTACACATACAAGGACCCCACGACGCACGCCGCTAGTTACTGCAACGCCGTTGGACAGTACGCCCCTTGTGATGGCTCCTACACCATCTGGCCCACTGCCAATCTCAACGGCCCCGATCTGCCGCATTTGAACAACCGTTGGGCCGACCTGCGCAGTGTGAAGAACGCTCTGCCCGATTCTGGACAGACTGCTTCGGCCCTGGTGTGTGTCAACCCGACTTTCGGTGACTACGAGTCAGACCCCGCCAAGGCGAATACCTATCAGGTGAGCGATGCGGACGCCGTGGCGAACGGCAAGTTCCTAATCGTGAACGGTTCGCAGAGCATGCCGGTCCCGAACGATCTGATCTACACCACTCTCACCGACCTGGCGCCGAACACGACCTACACCTTCAGTGGCTACGTGGCCAACCTCTCCTACGACACTCGCGACACTAAGCCTGTGCAGTCTGCCTTCTACTTGAGGTCCTCCCCCAACGATGTCGGTGAGCTAGTTGGCTCGTCGCAGCCGATGCCCAAGCAAGCTGGGTGCGAGAACTCACAAACCTCGTGGACGAAAATGACTTCCTCCTTCACCACCACCGCAGGCGGCGAAGCGATCATCGGCGTTCGCAACTTCGGTGAAGGCGGACACGGCAACGACCTGGGCATCGACCAGCTCTCACTGACGCCCATGGCCACCGTCTCTACCCAGCTGACGGTTGAGCCTGGCTCTGTTTCTTGGGCCAAGGTTGATGCAGAGGGGAAGCCCCTGGATGGTTCGGAGTGGAGCCTTGCCCTCGAGGGTGCTGGCTCCCTGACCGTGATCGACAACGGTTCCAACGATGCAGATCCGGGAATCGGGGCAATCCTCGTCAACGACCTTTCCGCCGGCAGCTACACCCTCACGGAGGTCAAGGCCCCCGTCGGCCACAATCTCGGCGACCAGGCCCACACTCTTGTCATCGACGCAGAGCACCAGCATGTGAGCTTCGGAGATATCAAGAACACGCGTACTCCGGGTAGCTTGTCGTGGTCGAAGACCGATGCGGAAGATACGGCCACGTTGCTTGCTGGCTCTGAGTGGACGCTGGTGGGTCCCGATGGGACCTCCGCCACGATCGTGGACAACGGCCTGAACGATGAGGACGACGTCACCGGCAAGCTCAAGGTCAGCGACCTGGCCTGGGGTGAGTACACCCTCACCGAGACCAAAGCCCCCGAGGGCTACTTGCTCGCGGCCAAGCCGGTCACGGTGACGGTCGATGCGCAGCACACCAGCATCAACCTGGACTCCGTGAAGAATACGAAGGCCGTGCCGGGGATGCATGTGAAGAAGACCTCCGACCCGGCCTCCGGTTCCCGTGTGAACCCCGGCCAGGAGATCACCTACACCGTCACCGTTGAGAACACCGGCAACGTCGACCTGACCCCCGCCAAGCTCAACGACGACCTCTCCGACGTCCTGGACAACGCCAGCTACGTCGAGAACTCCGCCACCGCCAAGATCGGCGATGCCGACGCCACCACCCCGACTGTGGAGGGAACCAAGCTCACCTGGGCTGACCGACTCAACGTCGGCCAGAGCGCGACCATCACCTACAAGGTCAAGGTCAACGACAACGTCACCGCCAAGGACAAGCTCGTCAACGTCGTCACCGGCGAAGCAGACGTGCCCCCGGGCATCACTCCCCCGACCCCGAACTGTGTCCCCGACACAGCCAAGGAAAACGAGGACTGCACCACCAACCACACCCCCAATGACCCGGGGATGCATGTGAAGAAGACCTCCGACCCGGCCTCCGGTTCCCGTGTGAACC
>DAOSUG010000283.1:0-3906 GCA_035378545.1 Micropruina sp.
TGCGCGCGTACGAACCCGCGCAACGAACGCTTGACCGCGCGACGTCCGGAAGAGCCACCCGCACGTCCCCGGCACCCGGCACCCGGCACCCGGCACCCGGCCAGTAGGGTGCCGGAGGTGATCAAGTACCTCGGCTCCAAGCGCGCGCTGGTCGGGGTGCTGGGCACGCTCGCCGAGGCGTCCGGAGCCCGAACCACCGTGGACCTGTTCACCGGCACCACCCGGGTGGCGCAGGAGTTCAAGCGTCGTGGCCTGTACGTGACCGCCGTCGATCTCGCCAGCTACAGCGAGATCCTGGCCCGTTGCTACATCGGCACCGACGCCGCCGCGGTCGACCTCGTCGAACTGGACGCGCTGCTGGCCGAGTTGGACGCCCTGCCGGGCGTGCGCGGCTACATCACCGATACCTTCTGCGAGCAGGCCAGGTTCTTTCAGCCTCACAACGGCCAACGCATCGACGCGATCCGCGCGCGGCTGGCCGGCCTGGTCGATCACGCCCTCTACCCGGTGCTGCTCACCGCGTTGATCGAGGCGGCCGACCGCGTCGATTCGACCACCGGCCAGCACATGGCGTACCTGAAGTCGTGGTCGAAGCGCTCGTTCAACGAGCTGCGGCTGCGCCGTCCGGTGCTGCTGGACGGCCCCGGCGAGGCACGGCGCGGGGCGGCCCAGCAGGTGGTCACACAGTTGCCTCCGACCGACCTGATGTACCTCGACCCGCCCTACAACCAGCACCGCTACTTCGCTTACTACCACATCTGGGAGACGCTGGTGCGGTGGGACGCCCCCGATCACTACGGCATCGCACGCAAGCGGGTGGACGCCCGCGCCGAGCAGAATCAGAGCCCGTTCAACTCGCGCCGCACCATGGCCGCCGCGATGGCCGACCTGATCGGCAACGCCAGGGCGTCGGTGCTGCTGGTGTCGTACAACGACGAGGCCTGGGTCACCCCCGAAGCGATGATCGGCTGGCTGCGCGAGGCCGGGCATCAGCGCGTCGAACTGTTGGCCTTCGACTCGCGCCGCTACATAGGCGCGCAGATCGGCATCTACAACCCGCAGGGCGAGAGGGTCGGCCGGGTCACGCACACGCGCAACACCGAGTACGTCTTCGTGGCCGGCGAGGCCGATCGGGTCGAGGCCGCGGTGCGGGCCGCCGGGCCGTTCATCGTCTGACCCGGCGGCCGCGGTCCACACGTCGTCCGAAAAGGGGACTATGTCGGACTATGCCGGCTCTTTCCTGCGTTGAGCCCAGTAGCGAACCAGCCGGCTCTCGCGCACGACTCACTGCTAGATTGGCCGCCATGCACACCGTCGCCACGACCAGCCGCCGCATCGGCGCGCTGCTGTGCATGTGTTGTTGTCGCCTCGGCTGAGACCTCTCGCCGTCCACCCCAGCAGGCCCACAACATCTCTTCCACGCGTGAAAGGCTCGCCATGCCGCACGATGAAATCTGGCGCCGCATCCGTTCCGAAGCCTCGGACGCCGCCGAGGCCGAACCCGCCCTGGCCAGCTATCTACACACGGTCGTGCTCGCCCACGACCAACTCGAGGACGCGCTGAGCTACCTGCTGGCGTCCAAGCTGGGCAGTTCGACCATCACCTCGCTGAGCCTGCGGTCGCTGATCGACGAGGCGCTCGGCGGCGACCCGGGCGTCGGGGTCGCCATTCGCGAAGACCTGCGTGCGGTGCTCAGCCGCGACCCGGCCTGCCTCGGGTACTCGATTCCGTTGCTGCACTTCAAGGGCTTCCACGCGCTGCAGTCGTACCGGGTGGCCCACTACTTCTGGCTGGTCGGACGCAAGCCGCTCGCGCTGTACCTGCAGAGCCGCATCTCGGAGGTGTTCGCGGTCGACATTCACCCCGGCGCACGCATCGGCAAGGGCATTCTGTTCGACCACGCCACCTCGATCGTGATCGGCGAGACCGCGGTGATCGAGGACGACTTCTCGATGCTGCACGAGGTCACCCTGGGCGGCACCGGCAAGGTCGGCGGCGACCGGCACCCCAAGATCCGTCGCGGCGTGATGATCGGCGCCGGCGCCAAGGTGCTCGGCAACATCGAGGTCGGCGAGGGGGCGAAGATCGGCGCCGGTTCGGTCGTGCTCGACGACGTGGCACCGTTCACCACGGTGGCGGGGGTGCCGGCTCGGCCGGTCAGCTACCCGGCCCACCTGTTTCCCGAGGGCCTGCCGCACGAGATCTGACCGAACCCCGCGGGCGTCCATCGTCACGGCGCAAGCTCGCAGGGGCAGATCGAGCCACTGATCACTCGGCGGCAGCGACGACCATCCGGGATCGCGGGCGGGCCAGGGAGCGTCCACCCAGGGGCGTAACCTGCGAACATGCGTGCCGTCTATGTCGAAACCGCCCAGCCCGACGATCCCCTCGCGGCACTGAAGATCGGCGAGCGGCCCGAGCCGGTGCCGTCCGATGGCTGGGTGGTCGTCGAGGTCGAGGCGGCGGCGCTGAACCGGCACGACCTGTGGTCGCTGGCCGGGGTCGGCCTGCCCGCCAGTCGCATGCCGATGATCCTCGGCACCGATGCCGCGGGTGCGGTCGACGGACGTCCGGTGCTCGTCCATGCGGTGATCGCAACGCCGGGTTGGGTGGGCGACGAGACCCTCGATCCGAAGCGTTCGCTGTTGTCGGAGCTGCATCAGGGTGCCATGGCTCAGCGGGTCAGTGTGCCGCGGGCCAACCTGGTCGACCGGCCCGAGTGGCTGTCGGCCGACGAGGCAGCCTGCCTGCCCACGGCGTGGCTGACCGCCTACCGCATGCTCACCCACGACTCGGGGCTGACGGCCGGCGACACGGTGCTGGTGCAGGGCGCCTCCGGTGGGGTGGCGTCGGCGGCGGTCGCCCTGGGACGGGCGTTGGAAATGCGCGTGTGGGTGACCGGACGCTCCGAGGCCAAGCGCGCAGCCGCGCTTGAGCTGGGCGCCGATGCGGCCTTCGAGCCGGGGACCCGGCTGCCCGAACGGGTGGACGCCGTGATCGAGACCGTCGGTGAGGCCACCTGGGCGCATTCGCTGCGCTCGCTGCGTCCGGGCGGCACGATCGTCTGTGCCGGAGCCACCAGCGGTTTCAACCCGCCGGCCGAATTGAACCGGGTGTTCTTTCAGCAGCTGCGGGTGATCGGCTCGACGATGGGCACGATCGGTGAACTACAGGCGCTGCTGCAGTTGCTCGAGCGCACCGGCATTCGCCCGGTCATCGATCGGGTACTCACCCTGGACGATGCCGCCGACGGTTTTCGCGCCATGGCCGAGGGCACCCTGCAGGGCAAGATCGTCATCCGGCCCTGAGACCGCACCGGTTCAGGGCCTGGCGACACGATCGATCATCAACGCGACCCCGCGGTTTGCCCGCGCGACCAGCAGTTCCACCTCGGGATGGTCGATCTGCCACACCGGAACAGCTCGTCTGCGAACCCTTGGCCCACGAGCTCGACTCCAGTGAAGTCAAGCACCATCTGGCGAAACTGCTCCAGCCCCTGCGCGAACCGCTTTGCCTGCGATCGGCCGAGAAACTCAGAACCATGCTGGACGAGTTGCACGCGCGGGATGGTGCGCACGAAGTCACCGTCCTCGGAGAAGGCTCGAATACTCCGACCAGGTCCCTCGTCGTGTCCAAATCGAGCGTGAACGTCACCACGGTGCCCACCGCATGCCCTTCGCCGAGAGCGATGTCGCCCTCGGCGTTGTCAACGCTGAATTGGTCGTTGTTCGCATCAAGGCTGAACGTGTCGACCGCCTTGGACGTGAAGAATATGCCTTCGCCCGTGTGGCGTTGCGGCGCGCTGGTTCGCCGGCCCTTGGTGAGGTCAACGACGGCGTCGGCAACATCGGGGTAGCCGAACGTGATCCTCACTCGGGGCCTAGCAGGCTTCGTACGTCGCTCGC
>DAOSUG010000284.1:0-3901 GCA_035378545.1 Micropruina sp.
GAACGCGCTGCACCGCGCGTACACCCGCATCGGCGCCGGCATCACGACGGTGCCGCCGGCCCCGCTCGCCGACCCGAACAAGCAGCTGATCACCGACCCGGTCGTGCCGGAGGAGAAGCGGTTCTGCCCGAATTGCGGCGAGCCGATCGGACGCGCGATCGACGGCAAGCCCGGACGCATCGCCGGGTACTGCCCGAAGTGCCAGACGGCCTACAACTTCTCGCCCTCGATCAAGGCCGGCGAGCTGGTGGCCGGGCAGTACGAGGTGGCGGGCGCGCTCGCGTACGGCGGCATGGGCTGGATCTACCTGGCCCGCGACAAGAACGTCTCGGACCGTTGGGTGGTGCTCAAGGGCCTGCTCAACACCGGCGATCCCGACACCCTTCGGGCCACCCTGACCGAGCAGCAGTTCCTCGCGACCGTCGAGCACCCCCTGATCGTCGAGATCTACAACTTCGTCAGCCACGAGAACAACGCCTACATCGTGATGGAGTACGTCGGTGGACGCTCGCTGAAGCAGCTGTTGAAGCAGCGTATGGAAGCCAACGGCGGCAGCTACGACCCGCTCCCGGTCGATCAGGCGCTGGCGTTTCTGATCGAGATCCTGCCTGCGTTCAGCTACCTGCACGAGCTCGGCCTGCTGTACTGCGATTTCAAGCCCGACAACGTGATTCAGGTCGGCGATTCGCTCAAGTTGATCGACCTGGGCGGGGTCCGCAGGGCCAGTGACGACGAGTCGCCGATCTACGGCACGGTCGGCTACCAGGCCCCCGAGGTGGCCCTCGCCGGCGCCACCGTCGCCTCCGACATCTTCACCATCGGACGCACCCTGATGGTGCTGTGTGCCGAGGTGCCCGAGTATCAGGGCGACTACGAGTTCACCGTTCCGCCGGCCGAGCAATTGCCGGCCTTCGCTCAGTACGACTCCCTGTACCGGCTGCTGCTCAAGTGCTGTGCCCGTGACCCCGGAGACCGCTTCGATTCGGCCGAGGATCTTCGGCTGCAGATGCTGGGCGTGCTGCGCGAGGTCGTCTCGGCGCGCGGCGGCGGCACCGCGACCACCTCGGCGTCGTCGCCGCTGTTCGAGGCGCCTACCGTGTCCAGTGACCGGTTCGACTGGCGGCAACTGCCCCAACTGCGCCCCGACCCGTCCGACCCGATGGCCGGCTGGCTCGACTCGCTGAGCCTGAGTGACCCGGTGGAGCGGCTCGGCGACCTGCAGCGGCCACCCACGGTGACCACCGGGGTGCTGCTGGCCCGTTGCCTGGCCGCGCTCGAGAGCGCCAACCAGCGGGTGCTCGACGCGACCGTGCACACCATGCTGAGCGACGACCCCTGGGAGTGGCGCGCGGTCTGGATGGCCGGCCTGGGCGCCCTGCTGCGCGGCGACAACGCGACCGCGCTGTCCTCGTTCAACGCGGTGTACGGGCAACTGCCGGGCGAGTTGGCGCCCAAGCTGGCGCTCGCGGTGGCCTGTGAGCTGGCCGGCCAGTCCGAGGTCGCCGAGAGCCTCTACCGCATCTGTGCCGCCACCGACGCCAACTACGTGACGCCGGCCGGCTTCGGCCTGGCCCGCCTTCGCGCGGCGCGCGGCGACCTGACCGGAGCGCTCGGGGCGCTGGAGCTGGTTCCGCAGACCTCGCGGGGCTACCTGGAATCGCAAAAGCTGACCGTGGAGCACCTGATCGCCCTGGGCAAGGATCCGGCCCACCTCGGCGAGGCGCTCAAGGTGCTGCAGCACGCCCGGCTCGACGAGCACAGCCAACTCGGCTACGAGTCCGCGATCTACGAACGGGCCCTGTCGCTGGCCGGCCGCGGCTCGGTCCAGTTGGGTTCGGTCACGTTCACCGAAGGCAGCCTGCGCGACCGGCTCGAGACGGGGTACCGGCGATTGGCCCAGCTGAGCGCCGACCCGAACGAACGTGCCGAGCTGGTCGACCGCGCCAACACCATTCGAGTCTGGAGCCTGCTGTGAACGACGACGTCCGGCCCACGCACCCCTCCTCCTCGCCCGGCACCCCTGCGCCGCCTCCGGCTGCGGTGACGCCCGAGGCTCCCGCGCCCGGCTGGCCACTGTGGGCCACCGACCAGCGGGCCGGCGAACTGGCCGCCGAGCAGCAACTGGCGGCCGAGTCGCTGGCCGCGGCGCAGGAGTTCTCCACCCTGCCGCTGGCGGCCCCGTGCCCACAGTGCGGGCGTCCGGTGCGTCCGGACGAGCGGTACTGCGAGAACTGCGGCGCCGATGTGCACCCCGCCGTCGGGGCGCCCGCCGCGTCCGCTGCGCCCTCGGAGGCGACCCGCAAGCTCGACCGGCCGCAGGCCGCCCGTCCGACCTGCCTGGAATGTGGCGGGCAGGTGGACTCGGACGGCTATTGCCAGACCTGCGGCACCAAGGCCCCCTCGCCACGCGACCACTTCGAGGCCTCCCCCGCCGATTGGGTGGGCGGCGTCTGCGACCGGGGTCTCGTGCACAGCCGCAACGAGGACGCGATGGCACTGTGGGCCGGGACCGGGCCGGAGCGCACCGCCGTCCTGGTGGTGTGCGACGGCGTGACCACCTCGCAGGACTCCGACGTGGCCTCGCTGGCTGCGGCCGAGCGGGCCCGCGACGTGCTGGCGGCTTCGCAGCCGTCCGGGCTGGGCACCCCCGACAGCCAGGACGCGGCGCTCGCCGAGGCCCTGGTGCGCTCGGCGGCAGAGGCGAACGAGGCGGTGCTCGCCACGACCGCGGCCGACAGCACCAACGCCGCCTCGTGCACCTTCGCCGCGGCCGTGGTGGTCGACGACCGCATTTACTGGGCGTCGCTCGGCGATTCGCGGGTCTACTTTCTGGGTGCGGATTCCGTGGTGCAGTTGAGCACTGACGACTCGGTCGCCGAAGAACTGATCAGGGCAGGATCGACACGCCACGCGGCCGAGAACGGCCCCCAGGCGCACGCGATCACCCGTTGGCTGGGCCGCGACTCCGACGACATCGTGCCCCGCACGGGCGTCCACCCGGTCCGGGCCGAGGGCTGGCTGGTGGTCTGCTCGGACGGCCTGTGGAACTACGCGTCCGAGCCGACCACCCTCGGCGCCAGACTCGCCGACGCGGCTGCCGAGGGCGGCACGCCCACCCAGATCGCGGGCCGGATGGTGCGCTGGGCCAATGGCCAGGGCGGCAAGGACAACGTGACGGTCGCACTGGCCAGGGTGCAGCCGCTGAGTGCGGCTAACCTGAACGAGGCGCCGCGGGCGACGTCGACGGATTCGTCCGGCGAGACGGTCGCGGCGGCGCAGCCTGAATCGAACGGAGAAGAGAAGAACTGATGGCCCTGTTCACCTCTGCGGTGTACCAGAACGAGTTTCTGCCCGACGGCGGTACCGACGTCAACGCGATCGTCACGATCGCGTGCAGCGGGGCGGGGGCGGCCGGCCAGACCGGCAGCGGCGACGCCGGCGAGATCATCATCGTCGACACCTCCGGCTCGATGGGTGAACGCAACATGGCGGCCGCCAAGCAGGCGGCCATGGTGGCCCTCGACCACATTCTCGACGGCACCTACTTCGCCGTGGTGGCCGGCAACCACAAGGCCTACCTGGCCTACCCGATGGTGCAGTCCGGGGCCGGCATGGTGCGCATGGATGCGCGCACCCGCGCCGAGGCTCGGCGGGCGATCAGCTACTTCCGCGCCGACGGCGGCACCGCGATGGGCAACTGGCTGAACCTGGCCCGGGCCCTGTTCGACTCGATCGGCAACCTGGCGCAGAAGCACGCCATTCTGCTCACCGACGGCGAAAACCACAACGAGACGCCGCAGCAACTCGACGCCGCCATTCGCAACTCGATCGGTCAGTTTCAGGTCGACTGCCGAGGCGTCGGGGTCGATTGGAAGGTGCCCGAGATTCGCAGCATCGCCCA
>DAOSUG010000285.1:0-3884 GCA_035378545.1 Micropruina sp.
AGCATCACCGCGTCGGCGCCGTCCAGAATGGCGTTGGCGACATCGGAGGTCTCGGCCCGGGTCGGCTGCGGGGCTCCGATCATCGACTCGAGCATCTGGGTGGCCACGATCACCGGCTTGGCCCACTTGCGGGCGCTCTCGATGATGCGCTTCTGCACCGACGGCACCTGCTCGGGCGGCAGTTCGACGCCCAGGTCGCCGCGCGCCACCATGATCGCGTCGAAAGTGTCGATGATCTCTTGCAGGTTCTCGACCGCCTGCGGCTTCTCGATCTTGGCGATCACCGGTACATGCCGGTCTTCATCGCCCATGATCTCGCGCACCCGGTCGTAGTCGGACGCACTGCGCACGAACGACAGCGCCACCATGTCGATGCCGTGCCGAAGCGCCCACCGCAGGTCGTGCTCGTCCTTCTCGCTCAGCGCCGGTACCGAGACTGCGACGCCGGGCAGGTTGATGCCCTTGTTGTTCGACACCCGGCCGCCGACCACGACCTCGGTGATCACCTCGGTGTCGGTGACCTCGAGCGCCTGCAGGTGAATCTTGCCGTCGTCGATCAGCACCTTGTCGCCCGGCCGGACGTCGTCGGTGAGGGTCTTCAGGGTGGTGCCGGCACGCTCGGCGGTGCCCAGCACGTCGTCGGTGGTGATGGTGAACCTCTGGCCGGCCTTGAGGATGGCGAAGTCGTTCTCGAACAGCGTCAGCCGAATCTTGGGCCCTTGCAGGTCGGCGAACACCCCGATCGGACGGCCCGCCTCGTTGGACGCATCGCGTACCCGCTTGAGCCGCCGTAGATGTTCCGGATGGGTGCCGTGGGACATGTTGATGCGCACCACATTCACGCCGGCGTCGATCAACCCCCTGATCTGTTCCGCCGTATCGGTTGAGGGGCCGAGAGTTGCCACGATCTTTGCTCTACGCACGGAACCGAGGTTAGCGGACGCAGACGACGATGCGGGGGCGATCGGGTTACGCCCAGGATTCAGACGCTGCGCAACACCGCGAGCGCATGTGCCAAGTCATCGGGGTACGGCGAGGCGAACCGCACGAGCTCGCCCGAACCCGGGTGCTCGAACCCCAACTCGACCGCATGCAACCATTGCCGCTGCAGGCCGAGCCGGGCGCCCAGCACCGGGTCGCCGCCGTACAACGGGTCACCCACGCAGGGGTGGCCGATCGCGGCGGCGTGCACGCGGATCTGATGGGTGCGTCCGGTTTCGAGGTGCACCTCGAGCAGCGTCGCGCCGCGGAAGGCCTCCAGGGTGTCGTAGTGGGTCACGCTGTGCCGGCCGCCGTCGATGATCGCCATCTTCCAGTCATGCCCGGGGTGCCGGCCGATGGGGGCGTCGATGGTGCCGACGTGAGGGTCGGGAAAGCCCTGCACCAGCGCGTGGTAGACCTTGTCGACGGTGCGGTCGCGGAACGCGCGCTTGAGCAGGGTGTAGGCCCGCTCGCTCTTGGCCACCACCATCAGCCCGGACGTGCCCACGTCGAGCCGCTGCACGACGCCCTGGCGTTCGGCCGCACCCGAGGTCGAGATCCGAAAGCCCGCAGCGGCCAGGTGTTCGGTGACCGACGGTCCGTCCCAGCCCAGGGACGGATGTGCCGCCACCCCGGCGGGCTTGTCGACCACCACGATGTCGGCATCGTCATGGACGATGCGGATGCCCTCGACCATCCGGGGCACGACCGGCACACCGCTCGGCGTGGCCGGCAGGGTGACTTCGAGCAGTTCTCCTCCGCTGACCCGGGTGGACTTGCTGACCGTGCGTCCGTCGAGTTGCACGTTGCCCTGGGCCATCAGGTCGTCGATGCGGCTTCGGCTCAGGCCGGTCATGCGGGCGGCTGCAGCGTCGACCCGCTCGCCGGCCAGGCCGTCCGGCACCAGATGAACGCTCACGACGCCGTGCGGTCGGAGCGTGCGACCCGCTGGCCGGCCAGGTTCACCGAGGTGATCATGGTCAGCCAGATCACGGCGATGGCGGCGAAGGTGATCCACATGTCGGCCACGTTGAACACCGCGAACCACGGCACCTGCAGAAAGTCGATGACATGGCCGTGGAAGGCGCCCGGCTCGCGGGTGAGCCGGTCGTTCAGGTTGCCCCCCACGCCGGCCAGCAGCAGCCCGGTCGCGACCATCCAGCCCGGGTGGCCGACCCGCGGAACCATCCAGAACAACAGAAAGCAGAGGGCTGCGATGGCCAGGCAGGTGAGCACCACAGTGAAGCTCTCGCCCATGCTGAAGGCGGCCCCGGGGTTGCGGATCAGATACAGATACAACTGCCCGGGGATCACCTGCACCGGCGCGCTCGGGCTGAGGTTTGCCAGCGCCCACTGCTTCGTGAGCAGGTCGGCGAGGAAGCCGAGCACGCCGATCGCCAGCGCCCCCAGCGCGTAGCGGCCCAGCGCAAAGCGGCGGGTGGTGCCGGCTATCGCCGTTCCTCCCGCTGCTTGCAGGTCAGGCACAGGGTCGCCCTCGGAAACACCTGCAGCCGGTCCTTGCCGATCGGCTGACCGCACGATTCGCACGTTCCGTACTCCCCCGAGTCGAACAGCCGCAGCGCCAACTGGGCCTGTTCGAGCATCTCTTTCGCGTTCTGCGCCAGGGACATCTCCTGGTCACGTTCGAAGTTGGACGAGCCCACGTCGGCCGGGTCGCGTCCGGCACCCTCGCTGCCGTCGGAGAACAGGTCTTTCAGGCCCGCTTCGGCGATCGAGATGGCGCGCTCGAGGCGGGCCACCTCACCGGTGAGTTCCTCACGGACCTCAGCCAGCTCGTCAGCCGTCCAGGGCTCTTCGCCCTCGGCGACCGGGATGGCCGCGGACGGGGTGTCCACCCGTTCCGCATTGCGAGCCGTTGGCATCTGGATTGTGCTCCTTCAGTCGTGTTCGAGCCGAGAGAGTACCACCCGGACCGGCACTGCCGAAGTAGGACGCCCCGTCAGTTCTGATCGTTGAGCAGTGCGTCCAGCCGCGGCGTTGCCGACTGCGTGGCCGGCTCGTCGAGCACCGCAGGGACGTCGTCGGGCTGGGCGTTGCCGGCGAGCGAATCCAGGTGGGCCTTGAGCTGGGTGGTCAGGCTGTCGCGGTAGCGCTGCTCGAACGAACGCAGGTGGTCGACCTTGCCGCGCAGGTCGTCGCGTTCGCTTTCGAGGCTGGTGAACAACTCGGCACGGCGCTCGCTGATCTCGCTCTTCAGCGCTTCGGCCCTGGCCCGGGTCTCGGCACTGAGCGCGTCGGCGGCGGACCGGGCCTGGGCCTCGATCTCTTCGGCCCGTGAACGGGCCGCGGTGAGGGTCTCGTGCGCCTTGCCGGAGGCCTCTTCGACGGTGGCGTCGGCCGTGCTGCCGGCGTCGCTCGTGACCCGGTCTGCGTCGGCCTGGGCATCGCCGCGCAGCTTCTGGGCGTCGGCCTCGGCCTCGCCGACCAGGCGCTCGGCCTGCTCGGTGGCCATCTGCAGCAGCTTGGTGACCGCGGGAGCCGCGTCGGGGGCTGCGGTGACCACGATGTGCTCCACCTTGCCGGTGCGTTCGCTCGCGGCCGTGGTGACCGTGTCGAGCTCGCCGCGTACGCCGTTCAGTTCGCCTTCCAGGCCGGCGATGCGCTCGTCGCGTCCGCCCAACTCACCGCGCGCCTGCTCGAGTTCGGAGCGGGCCTGATCGAGTTCGCTCTGCAACTTTTCGACGGTACCGCTCTGGTCGCCGTCGGCGAGGGCGGACTGCGCGCCCTGCAGCTCGCTGCGGACGCCGTTCAGTTCCTGAGTGCGTGCGTCGAGTTCGGAGCGCAGGCGCTGAACCTCGTCATGTGACTCGTTGAGCTGCCGTTGCAGGGTGTCGACCTTGCCCGAATCCTCGGCGGCGGGAGCCGCCTGGCCGCCCTCGCCA
>DAOSUG010000286.1:0-3882 GCA_035378545.1 Micropruina sp.
ACCAGCGGAGCCGCCCGCGGCTCCCCCGGCGGCTCCACCGGCTCCGCCGCCGCCGGCGCCCGCTGCGCCGGGGCTGAGGCTGGAGCTCTGCGCCGCCGCGGCACGGCTCGCCGTGGCCGACTCCCCCGCACCACCACCACCACCAGAACCGCCGCCACTGCCGCCGCTGCGGGAGACTGCGGTGTGGGCGTGGCCGGCGGCCGAGGAGGCGCCGGTGGTGCCGGCGAGGCCCGCACGGAACGAGGCGCCGCTGGTGGTGCCCGGATCAACGAACGCAAGCAGCCGGAACAGGGCCACCGGGGACAACGCTGCGACGGCGATCATCACAACACTCGGCAACGCGAGGGCGACGGCTTCCTGGGCGGAGTCCTCCAATCCGAGGGACACGCCGGTGGCGAGCTGCACCCCCAGCCCGAGCATGAGCGTCATCAGCAGCGGGGCGATGGCGGCGGCGTGGAACCAGCGAAACGCCTTCCAGAACCAGGATTCGAACGGCTTGTACATCAGGCCGGCTGCGGCGATGGGGGCGGTGGCGGCGATCACGATCAGGGACACCGCCCGGCCAAGCATCACCACCAGATGCGCCAACGCGGCCAGCCACAACACCAACCCCAGCAACATGAGCACGGTGGCGGTGGTGCCGGTCATCACCCCTTCGGCAAAATCCAGACCGGTAGGCTCCCAGTCGGCAAGATCCGCTGTGCCCAGCAGCTGGATCCGCAGCGCCGTGTTGAGTCCCTCCACAGCCGTGACCAGGGCGGCGCCGTAGGTGTACCAGAGGGCGCAGACCAGCAGAAACTTCACCGCACCGAAGATGGCGCCGCCAAGGGAGAGGGCGTCTCGGCGGAGGACGGTGCCGACCAGCTGCACGATCAGCAGCATCAACGCCAACGAGAGACCGAGCCAGAGGGTGAGGCCGTAGACCGACCACAGCGCCGACGAGGACCCGTCGGGGTTGAGGTTGGGGGTGAGGAACCAGTCCCCCAGCTGCAGGATCGCACGCATCACCCACAACCCGGCCCCCCACACCGCCATACAGATCGCCACCCACGCGTCCACCACAATCTGACCCCCGGCCGCGGCCAGATCGCCGAACAACTCCCCGATCTGCTCCCACATCTCAGGCGTCCCGCCATTGCAGCCAGCCAGCTTTGACGGCGAGTTCGGTGCCGGGCCACGTCGATGGCCCCGGCACCGGATGCGCCCCCGCCCCGATGACCCAGCGGTCTTCTTGCCAGGTCATGCGTTCGCAATGCCCGTAGGCCAGGCGGGCCTGGTCGCGGAACGTGTAGGTGATCTCCACCAACACACACACCACATGCCAACCGTCGCCGTCCGAGCCCTTCACCAAGCCGGCAGCCGGGACCACGGTCAGCGATGCCCCCGGCTCCAAACCAGCCGGCATTCTCCCGGCGGTCAGGAACGACTGGATCAGCCCCAGCACCGGCCAGGACGCGGCCGATCCGGCGGGGTCTTGGAACCAGGACTGCTGCACGCGCTGCGCATGGGTCAGGTCCATGGCGCCAAGGACGGAGACGAGGATCTCCCCCAACTGCCCCACCGCGCCCTCTGGCGTCTGCGGGTAGCCGGTCGGGATCCCCTCCGCCCCGACCTGATCCACCACAGGGATGTCGATCGTCGGCAGGGTGCCGAGGGCCGGGGTGCCGCCCGTGGCAGCTGCCGCAGACACCGGCAGCATCGGGGCGGCCGCGATCTCGTCACGCACCGTGACGCCGCCGGCCGGTAGCGAGTCGACGACCCTCGCCGTCGTGGGGGTGGTGGGGTCGTCGGCGACGGCGAAGTAGACGGCGAACCCCAGACCGGAGAGCAGCAGCAACGCCACCGACGTGACGGCGGCCAGCAGGGTCAGGTGCGCGCGATCGGGCCTCATGGTTAGCGGGTGACGCAGCCGTCGCCGAGGAACCCCGACAAGATGCCCGGGATCACGAGGTAGAGCAGTGCGGCGCCGAGGACGACGAACACCCCGATCAGGCCGCCCTTCGACACGTGCGGCATCGAGAACACCTTGCCCAGGATCACCGCCGCCACCGCGGCCAGGATTCCCGCCGGGAACGCCACCCACACCAGCGCCCACGAGAACCAGCCCAGGAACTCATCGACCAGGACCTGCGCCCCCGCCGGCGCGACCGGGCACACCATCCCCCGCCCCTCCGCCGGCACCACCACACCCGCAGACATGGCCTCGGCTACGAACTGAACGATCATGAGATTTCCTCCACACACGACTTGATGACATCGACCGCAGACCGCAGCCGACGAGGAAGCGGATCGGCAGCAACCCCACCGACCCGAAGAGACGCACATTCCGGCACCAGCAGCAGCCGCCCGTCGGCCGCTGCGGCACGCAGCCTCGCCCCGCACACCGAACCGACCGGCTTGGGCAGTGCCCGACCCGGGACCCCGGTGATCACCGGCACGACCCGCAGGCCGTGGAGGACCTCAAGGCGGGCGTTGAGACGCCGCACGCTCGGCACCGAACACGCCGCCACCACCACCAACACAGACACCGCCGGCAGAGGCTCGGTCCAAGCGCCGAGGTCCAGGACCGTGACCCCTGCGGCGGTGTCGGGGAGGATCGCAGCGTCGGGGTCGGTGCGACGCTCCAGCCGCAGCCCGTCGCGGGTCCCGATGCTCCAGCCGTGCTGGGTGCCGAGTTCAGCCGACGACGCGGCCGCCAAGCCAGAGGTGTGCGGCGCGGTGAGCTCGACCAGGCGGCCGGCGCCGAGTGCTTCGGCGATCGCCAACGCCACCGTGGTCGTCCCCACCCCACCCGAGACACCGACCACACTCACCACCGCATCCGCAGCCGCAGCTGGCAGTTCCGCCACTGCTGCGGTGGCCGTTTCGGGTTGGGGGGTCGGGTCGGTGGTGAAGGCTCCGGCGTGGAGGGCGGTGTAGGCGGCGCGCAGCTCAGCCAGCGAGAACGTGGCGGTGGTCATCGCTGCGCCTCCAGGGCGGCCTTCAGTTCCTCCGGGGGAACGTCCAGCAGCTGGCGGCGGGCATCCAGCGCGTGCTGCAGGCGCTGGGTCCAGAACACCAACTGGTCGCAGGCCTCCGCCTCACCCTTCGCAGCAGCAATCAGCTGCTGTGTCTCGTCATCCGACATCTCCGTGGCCTTTCGCTGTCCTCGTGCTGTCCTGCCCCCTATGAACCCGGACCCATCCCGGGCAGCGCGTGAAGAGATTTCGAGGTGCTGTGTGCCAGGTCGAGTCCGCTCGAGGGGTGGTCTCTGATCACCGCTCGGGCATGCGCTCCGGGGCCACTACCCGACAAATCTGGCCTTAGAGGTGCGGGGTGAGAGACTCGTGGGCGTGGCCGCGCGAGACGTTCAGATGAGACTGTTCATTGACGAGTCGTACGGCACCGATGACTACTACGTGGCAGGTGTTCTGGTCACCGAGGCCCAGTACCGGAACCTGGTTGACGGCCTGGAGGAGGTTCGTCAGCACGCCCGTCAGAAGTTCGGGGTGGGGCCAGAGGTCGAGTTCCACGGCCATCAGATCATGCAGGCCCAGGGTGAGTGGACGTGCATGTCGTCACAGCTCCATGAGGCAGTCGCCCTCTACCGCAACGTACTCCGGGCGATCGTCGGCTCGAAAGCCACCGTCCTGCTCGAAGGAGTCGACGTGCGTCGCCTCAACGCCCGCTACCGCTACCCCGACTCCCCCTACGAAGTCACCCTGCGGCACCTGCTGGAACGAGCGGACAGCTGGTGCGCCAGCTGGGGTGTCACCTGCCAGGTCACCGCCGACCTGATCGACCGCCAACAGGACTTCTGGAGTGTTCCCGAAAAAATGGAGACGTAGTTTATGCCGCGAGTTCGTGGATGTGTCTGAATCCTAGCTCGTATTCGTGTGGTGT
>DAOSUG010000287.1:0-3876 GCA_035378545.1 Micropruina sp.
TGCTCGGGGGTGGACGAGAACGGTGCCGGGCTCATGCCCGCGGTCATCCGTCCGATCACGAAACCGGGACGCGCGATGATCAGGTCGACGCCGGTGCCGTGCAGGGCATCCGCCATGCCGGACGCGAAACCGTCCAGCCCGGCCTTGGCGGAGCCGTAGACGTAGTTGGCCCGGCGCACCCGCTGCCCGGCAACGGACGAGAACGCGACGATCGTGCCGGTGCCGCGCGGCCTCATCAGGCCGGCCAGCACGGTCAGCAGGGACGCCTGCGCGGTGAAGTCGGTGTGGATGATGCGGACCACCTCGCCGGGGTCGGTCTCGGCCCTGGCCTGGTCGCCCAGGATGCCGAAGGTCAGCACGGCGATGTCGATCGGACCCACCTCGCTCTCGATCGCTGCCACCGTGGCGGCGTGGGCGGCCACGTCGTCGGCGTCGAAGTCGACGTGCAGCACACGCTCGGCACCCGGAACCTCAGGACGGTCGCCGCCGGCCCGGGACGCCAGCACCACCGTGTTGCCCTCGGCCAGTCGGCGCGCGATCTCGAGGCCGATCTCGGAGCGGCCGCCGAAGACGGCAACCACGCTCATGGTGCGGACCCGCTCACGACGACTCGCCCCTCAAGGACTTCTGCAGCGCCCGCACCCGTGCCACGCTCGACTCGCGGCCGAGCAACTCGATGGACTCGAACAGGGGCGGCGAGACCCGTGACCCCGTGATGGCCACCCGCACCGGGCCGAACGCGAAGCGCGGTTTGAGCCCCAACCCGTCGACCAGCGCGGCCCGAAGACCCGCTTCGATACCCGCGGTGTCGAACGGCTCGGACGTCTGCAGAACCTCGATCGCGGCGGCCAGCACGGACGGCGCGTCGGCGCCCAGCTGGGCGCGCGCATCGTCCGCGATCACCAGGTCGGCATCGGCGGTGAACAGAAAGTCCAGCTTGCCCAGCGCCTCCGACAGCACGCCGAGCCGCTCCTGGATCAGCGGCGTGGCGCGCCGCAGCAGTTCGACCTTCGCCGGGTCTGGCTCGGCCCATGCGCCGCTGAACCGCAGGTGCTCGACGATGCGGTCGGCGAGATCGTCCGGATCCATCGCGCGGATGTACTCGCCGTTCAGCCAGTCCAACTTCTTCAGATCGAAGATCGGCCCGACCGTGTTCACCTTGGCCCAGTCGAAGGCGTCGACGAACTGCTCGAAGGTGGCCACCTCGGACTCACCGACCGGCGGATAGGCCAGCAGCTGCAGAAAGTTGCGCAACGCCTCGGGCAGGTAGCCCTGCTCGCGGAACCACATCAGTCGCGCCGCCGGGTTCTTGCGCTTGCTGATCTTCGACTTGTCGGGGTTGCGCAGCAGTGGCATGTGGGCGAAGGCCGGCGGGGTCAGGCCCAGGAACTGGTACAGCAGAATGTGCTTGGGCGTGGAGCTGATCCACTCCTCGCCGCGCACCACATGGGTGATGCCCATCAGGTGATCGTCCACGACCACGGCGAGATGGTAGGTCGGAAAGCCGTCCGCCTTGAGAATCACCTGATCGTCCGGACGGGGGGCGCTCACCTCGCCACGGATCACGTCGGTGAACGTGAGCGGTGCGTCGTCCGGGATCAGCATGCGCACCACCGGGGTCTCGCTGAAACCGGGCAGTTGTGCGCGCTCGTCGCGGGTCTTGCCGTAGCAGAGCCGGTCGTAGCCGGTCACCGACTGCTTGGACGCCTGCTGCTGCGCCCGCAACTGCGCCAGGCGTTCGGTGGAGCACCAGCAGTGGTAGGCGTGACCGGACTGCAGCAACTGCTCGACGAAGGGACGGTAGGTGTCCAGCCGCTCCGACTGCCGGTAGGGGGCGTACGGGCCACCCACGTCAGGGCCTTCGTTCCAGTCGAAGCCCAGCCAGCGCAGGGTGTCGAAGATCTGCTGTTCCGACTCGGCCACATAGCGGACGCGGTCGGTGTCTTCGATGCGCAGCACGAAGGCACCGCCGGTCGCTTCGGCGTAGGCCTTGTTGAAAAGCGACATGTAGGCGGTGCCGACATGTGGGTCGCCGGTTGGTGAGGGCGCGACCCGAAGTCGCGCGGGAGCTGAACTGGTCATCGCTTGCAGCCTACCGAAGGGCTGCTGGAGGCGTTTCCCAGCCGGGATCGGCAACGGTTCTCAACTCGGTTGAGAAGCGTCCACAGCACTTGTCCGAGGGCGGTTCTCCACTCGGTTCGGGGACCCCTCCGCCGAGCAACGAGACGCACGGACCGTAGCTGGCCCTCAGCCGCGGGCCGAGGGGGCGGCGTCCGGGTTCAGTGCGAGCAGAGTGGCGGAGAAGACGAGCAGGCTCAGACCCCCACCAACGGTGCCGATCAAGAAGTTGGTGGCGACGCCCGCAATCACGATGGCGGCGGCCACTGCGATCAGGATGCTCACAACGGTGCGGACGGCCACGGCTGCGGTGCGGTCGGACAGAATCATGGTGCGAAGGTCGGCCAGGCTGTACGCCCCCTCGGACACGGAGGCGTCGGACCGGCGGGCGTTGAGCAGTGCGGACATGAGAACCGGGTTCTCTCTTTCTTATGTGGAGACGGCAGTCCCGAACGGGACAGTCCCTATATTAGTCTGCTTGACTAATATAAGCAAAGGCGGCTCCCTCCTGCTTCCCCCCAGGCCACCCCACCGCGACCGCTGTGAACGGTCTCGGCACACCGGCGGCGCTGAGCGTCACACACCGGCGTTGGTAGGTTTGCCGTCATGACCGACGCGCCCGCCGCCAACGACTTCATCCGCGACATCGTCCGGCGCGACAACGAGCAGGGCACCTACGGCGGACGCGTCCAGACCCGCTTTCCTCCCGAGCCCAACGGGTACCTGCACATCGGCCATGCCAAGGCGATCGTGGTCGATTTCGGCATCGCGCGCGACTTCGGGGGCGTGTGCAACCTGCGGCTGGACGACACCAATCCCGACACCGAAGACACCGAGTACGTCGACTCGATCGTCAGCGACATCGCGTGGCTGGGCTACGCGCCGGCGTCCGTGCTGTACGCCTCCGACTACTTCGACCAGCTCTACGCGTGGGCCGAACTGCTGGTGCAGGCGGGCAAGGCCTACGTCGACGACTCCGACCCCGAGACCATCTCGGCTTCTCGCGGCGGCTTCGGCAAGCCCGGCATCGACAGCGCCTACCGCAACCGAAGCGTCGAAGAGAACCTCGACCTGCTGCGCCGCATGCGGGCCGGCGAGTTCGCCGACGGTGCCCGCGTGCTGCGGGCCAAGATCGACATGCAGCACGAGAACATGCAGATGCGCGACCCGGTGATGTACCGCATCCGGCACGCCCACCATCACCGCACCGGCGACGCCTGGTGCATCTACCCGACCTACGACTGGGCGCACGGCCAATCCGATGCGATCGAGGGCGTCACCCACTCGATCTGCACGCTCGAGTTCGACACCCACCGGCCGCTCTACGACTGGTACCTGGAGCAGTTGCCGCTGCCGTCCGACCAACCCAAGCAGATTGAGTTCGCGCGGCTCGAGTTCACCCACACGGTGACCAGCAAGCGACGGCTCAAGAAGCTCGTGGACGAGGGCCTGGTCGACGGCTGGGACGACCCCCGCATGCCCACCCTGCGGGCCCTACGCCGGCGTGGGTACCCGGCGGCGGCGATCCGGGCCTTCTGCCGGGACATCGGCACCACCCGCACCAACAGCCGCCAGGCGATCGAGGCGCTGGAGAGCTACGTCCGGCGCGACCTGAACGCCGTCGCCCAGCGCCGCATGGCCGTGCTGAAACCGCTCAAGCTGGTGCTGACCAACTGGCCCGAAGGCCAGGTCGAGTCCTTCGAGGTGGCCAACAACCCCGAGAACCCTGCGGACGGCACCCGCACCGTCGCCTTCTCG
>DAOSUG010000288.1:0-3867 GCA_035378545.1 Micropruina sp.
ACCGAGCAGGCGCCCCTCCACGTCGACCACGGGCGCGCAGACCAGGTCGTAGGTGGCGAAGTAACGCGAGACCAGGGCGATGTTGGCCGCCGGCGGCAGGGGTCGAATCCCCTTGTCGACCAGCGAAGCAGCCAGCGTGGAGGGCGGCTCGCGCAACAGTCGCTGAATGTGCACCGCGCCCAGGAACCGTCCGGTCGGGGTGTCGAGCGGGGTGCGGCAGACGAAGGCCAGACACGCCAGCGCGGGCGTGAGCTCTTCGTTGCGCATCATCGCCAGCGCGTCCGCCACGGTCGCGTCCGGGGCCAGGATCACCGGCTCGGGCGTCATCAGGCCACCGGCGGTCGACGCATCGTAGGTGAGCAGCGAGCGGACGTCCTCGGCCTCTTCGGGCTCCATTCGCCCCAGAATGTTCTCGGCCACCTCGGGGGCAAGTTCGGCGATCAGGTCGGCGGCGTCGTCGGGGTCCATCTCCTCGAGCACGTCGGCGGCGCGCTCGGTGTCGAGCGACTGGATCACGGCGACCTGTTCGTCTTCGGGCAGCTCTTCGAGGGCCTCGGCCAGCAGCTCGTCGTCCATGGCCTTGACCACCTCGGCGCGGCGCTGCGGATCCATGTCGTGCAGCTCGCGAGCGACGTCCGCGGGCTTCATCTCCTGCAGTTCGGCGAGCACCTGATCCGCTCCCCGTCCGGGAATCAGGGTGAAGTCGGGCACCTCGTTCCACGGCACGATCCTCACGTGCGGCTTGGCGAACGGACGCCGCCGAGCCACGTCACGCAGCGCCACCTCGGACAGTTCCCAGTCACGCTGCCGCACCTGTTTGATCGCCAGGTCGTAGATGATGAACGGCTCGTTGTGGCCGCGGCGGAACACTCTGCGGTCGAACAGGTCGTCGATGGCCAGGCTCTCCAATTCGCGCGGCTCGAAGCGGCGGGTGTTGACCACGCCCGAGATGATCACCTGGTTGACGTCGATGGAATGCACCCGCTCCATCGGAAAGAAGATGCGGCGCAACGCGAAAAGCTCGACCACCAGGCCCTTCACCCGCGGTGCACGATTGCCGGGACGGTTCTGCAGCACGACATCGCGCACCTTGCCGACCTGGTCGCCGCTTGCGTCCAGCATCGGCAGGCCCTTGATGCGCGAGACGAAGATCGACGCGGTGGAGCTCACAACCGGAACGGTAGCGCGTCGCTGCCCGGGCCGCGCGGTAGGAACGGCTGGCGATCCGATCGCCGGCCACCAGTGCTAGGGCGCCTCTCCTACGTCGACTCGGGATCGAACGGTGTGTCGCGCTGCGTGGCGGCCGCCGGCACCTCGACCTGGTCACCCTCTCGATCGTCGTCGTCGGCGGTTCGGGTGCCTGTCGCGTGCAGCGCGGTGTCGATGCTGGGGCGGGCGCCCTTCAACTCCGTGGCCACGTCGGTCAGGTCGTTGGCGGCATCGGGGCCCAGGTGTTTGGCGACGAAGGCCTTCGGGTTCAGGTCCGACAGTTCGAGGTCGGCGAACTCCGGGCCGAGCTCCTGCCGCAGCCTGCCCTGCGCGTCGTTGGCGATGCGTCGAAAGTGATGCAGCAGGCGGGCGGTCTTGCGGGCCAGCTCGGGCAGCTTCTCGGGCCCGAACAAAACGATGGCCAACACGAGCAGGAGCACCACCTCGCCCGCGTTGAAATCCACGGCTCACAGAATAGTGCGCCGCCGCGAGTGGTTCGCCGCACGGGCCCCGACCAGCGCGACCAACGCTGGGACGGCGTTTCGCTACAGCCCGGCGGCGTCCAACAGAGCGACGAAGGCGGACGCCTGCGCGTCCGAGGCGGGCAGCATCGGTTGCCGCAGCACCGCCGAGCCGAAGCCGCGCGCGGCCAGGCCGGCTTTCACGAGGATGCAACCCTGCGTGGCGAACACGCCCGTGAACACGGGCAGCAGGGCCGCATTCTGAGCGATGGCCCCGGCGAGGTCGCCGGCCAGGAACGTATCGATCATCGCCTTGGCACGGGCGCCGGTGAAGTGCGTGGAAGTACCCACCACCCCCACCCCGCCCACCGACAGCAGCGGCAACGTGAAGCCGTCGTCACCGGCGTAGTAGGCCAGGTCGGTGGCCGCGATCACGGTGGCGGACGACACCACCTGGCCCTTGGCGTCCTTCACCGCGACGATGCGCGGATGGCCGGCCAGCTCGATCAGCGTTGCGGCCTCGATCGGCACACCCGAACGGTGCGGAATGTCGTACAGCATGACCGGCAGCCCAGTGGCGTCCGCAACGGCGGTGAAGTGGGCGGCCAGTGCGTCCTGCGGCGGGCGCGAATAGTAGGGGGTGACCACGAGCAGGCCATCTGCGCCGGCCTGCTCGGCCTGGTGTGCCAGTTCGATGGTGTGGCGGGTGTCGTTGGTGCCCACGCCGGCCACGACGTGGGCCCGATCACCCACCTCGGCCACGACGGCGGCCAGCAGTTCGGCCTTCTCCGCATCAGTGGTGGTGGGCGACTCGCCCGTGGTGCCGTTGATCACCAACGAATCGTTGCGCTGGACGTCCACCAGGTGGGCGGCCAGCTTGCGGGCCTGCGTCAGATCGATCGCTCCGTCAGCGTCGAAAGGTGTGACCATCGCGGTCAGCAGACGGCCGAACACAGGCTGGGACATGGCGGCAGTGTATCGGGCCGCTTTCGGTAGGGTTGGACTGTGACTCCTGCATCGCGTACGGCCGCCAAGGCGACCACCACCCCTTCGCCCTCGTGGGCGTTCTCCGAGTCGTTCGTCACCGACGACGACACCATGCGGCTGGCTCGCGCCGCCAGCCGTCAGTTGGCGTTGGGCGCCGCAAGCCAGGGAGTCACCTCGGCGCTCACCTTCCTTGCCTCGCTGCTGCACGCCAGGGCGGTGGTCGAGATCGGCACCGGCGCGGGCGTGTCGGGCCTGGCGCTGATTCGCGGTATGGCGCCTGACGGCATTTTGACCAGCATCGACCTCGAACACGAACACCAGGTGGCCGCCCGGCAGATCTTCGCCGCCGAAGGCGTGTCCACCCGACGGGTGCGGCTGATCGCGGGCGCGGCACTGACCGTGCTGCCCAAGCTGAGCGACGGCGCCTACGACCTCGTGGTGGTGGACGGTGACCCGCTCGAGTTCGTCGAATACGTCGCGCAGGCCCAGCGGCTGCTGCGCAGCGGCGGCGTGCTGGTGGTGCATCACGCCCTGTGGAAGGGCCAGGTCGCGGACGAGTCCAACGACGACGACGAGACGCTGATCATCCGTGAGTCGCTGCAGGCCGTGCAAGAGATGGACGACTTCACCGCGACCCTGCTGCCGGTGGGCGACGGACTGCTGGTGGCCGTCAAGGCCTGAGCGCTCCCCGGCGCAGCGAGTGTGCTACCGCTGATCGAGCTTGCCGAGACCCGCGAAACCCAGGGTCCTCTCGCTGACGAGACCTAGGGTCCTCTCGCTGAACGAGCTTGTCGAAACCTCCCACTAGAGGTTTCGACACGCTCAACCAACAGATCGCGCCTCGTCCGACCTACGGAGCCGGAACCGGAAAGTTCTTCGGCACCACCGTGATGCCGTCCTCGTGGTAGAAGCCGCGCGCCCGGTCGTGTTCGGGGTCGACGCCGATCTCGACGCCGTCGGGCACGTGCACGTTCTTGTCGAGAATCGCCCGGCGCACCACGGCGTTGCGTCCGATCCGGCACCCCGGATAGATGACGGCCTCTTCGACCTTTGCCCACTTGTCGACCACCACGTTGGGCGAGAGCACCGAGCGGTCCACGTCACCGCCCGAGATGATGCAGCCGGCGCTGACGATCGAATCCTCCGCGTTGCCGCGCAGGGTGAACTTGGCGCCCGGCGCCTGCACCTGGTCGGTGAACATCGTCCACTT
>DAOSUG010000289.1:0-3864 GCA_035378545.1 Micropruina sp.
CCCATCAGTGGTGATAGCTCTGCCGGGCAGGTTGCCTGGAGTGCGTGTCGGGATGAGCTTCCCGCGCGTCCTGAGCCTACGAGCGATGCTGATTTCAAAGTCATGTTCGACAATTTGGCGGCGCAGAGTAAATGTGTGCAGGGCGAGGGTTACGAGGTGCCGCCCACCCCGTCGTGGCAGTCCTTCCTGGAACAGGCCCGGGCGAAAAGTATCGATTGGGATCCGACGTCCCGGGTGCCGGAACAGTTGCGTTCGTCGGCGCGTAAGGCGTGCATCGATCAGGACGAGTGGTGGTGAGCGTGCGCCGGGCTGTCCTGTGGGGCCTGGCTGTGTTGGTATGTGGAGGGCTGATCGGTTGGGCGGTCGCGGTGGCGACTCGTCCGCCGCAGCAGGTGGCCGCTGAAGCCAGTTATGTGTTGGTGGCTGCACAGGACGGCGAAGTCGGCCAGTCGGTTTCAACAGTTGTTTCGGCGACCTGGCCGGTTCGCAGCGTGGCAGCCAATCAGGCTGACGGCACGATCACCCGAGTGTTGGTGGGCCGCGGTGATCGCGTGCAGGCCGGGGACGTGCTCTACCGGGTGGACGAGCGTCCGGTGGTGGTTCTTGAAGGGTCGGTGCCAACGTTCCGGTCGATGCAAACGGGTGTCGTCGGCGCCGATGTGCGTCAGTTGAGCAATTTCTTGGTGGGCAAGAAGTTCCTCGGCGCGAAGACGTCGACCTACTCGAATGCGGTGCAACAGGCCGTCCGCGCCTGGCAACGGTCGTTGGGGGTCAAGCAGACTGGTCAGGTTGAACGAGGCGATGTGGTGTTCGTGAAATCATTGCCGATGCGGGTCGCGTTGGATTCCAAGTTTGCGGTCGGTGCGCAGGTGTCGGTGGGCGCTCCGTCGATCCAGGCCTTCGCCGGCGCGCCGGTTTTCGTTGCTCAGTACAGCGATTTTCAGGCCAAGCAGGTGGCCGAGGGTATGCCGGTGGTTGTGCAGTGGGGGTCGCAGGCCTGGACCGGGTCTCTGGGTGCGTTGAAGGTGGCCGCTGACGGTGCGGTGACGGCGTCCGTTGATGGCGAGGACGGTTCCGCTCTGTGCGGCACGCAGTGCAGCAAGGTGCCCTTGAGCGGCACAGCCCAGCTGAAGGGCACCACCGAGGTGCAGAAATCCGTACGGGGTGTCGTCGTCCCGTTGGCTGCATTGATCACCGACGCGGACGGATCGACGGCTGTGATCGCCGCGGACGGTCAGCGACTGCCCGTGACCGTGCTCGCGCGTGCCCGTGGCATGGCCGTGGTCCAAGGGGTGCAGGTGGGGACTTCCGTGCGGGTACCGGGTCAATGATCTCGTTCGGTTGCGAGCGGCTCGCGTTCGGCTACGAGAACCTGCCCAGCATCCTTGATGGTGTCTCACTCACCGCGCAGGCCGGCGAGTTGGTGGCCATCACCGGAGCTTCAGGACGCGGCAAGTCGACACTTCTGTATCTGCTGGGTCTGATGCTGTCGCCGCGGGCCGGTGCGGTACTGCTCGACGGCAAGGCTGTGTCGGGCCTTCGAGACGCTCAGCGCTCGGCGCTGCGCGCGCAGTTGCTCGGGTTCGTGTTTCAGGACGCCGCACTTGACCAGACCCGCACGGTGATGGACAACATCACCGAGGTCTGTCTGTACGGCGACCTTGACCGGAACAAGGCCCAACAGAGGGCGCAACGGTTGATCGACCAGCTTGGCGTCCAGGTACCGGCACACCGCCGACCCGGGCAAATCTCCGGCGGCCAAGCGCAACGCATCGCTCTGTGTCGCGCCCTGGTGCACGACCCGGCAGTGCTACTTGCCGACGAACCGACCGGGAATCTCGACGACAGCAGCGCCGAGGGCGTCATCGATGCGATGCGCCGGCACGCTGAAACCGGCCGGGCCGTCATCGTGGTCACCCACGATCCCCGACTTGAGCAAGCCTGCGACCGGTCGGTGCCCCTATGACCAACACACCCGGCTGGTGGCGCAAGGTGCTTCGGGAAGCCCTGGCGATGGTGCTGTCCCAGCGGGTGGCGTCGCTACTCACTCTCGTCCTCGTCGGCGGCATGAGCGCCACCGTGCTGCTGACCGCCGGCCGAACCGCTGCCGCCGAGCGGGCCATCCTGTCCAGCATCGACGACGCCGGATCACGCGCCGTCGTGGTGCGGGCCGAACCGAACGCCGGACTCGACATGAGCGTGGTCGGCCGACTCAGCCGCATCGAGCAGGTCGAGTGGGTCGGAGCGTTCGGCGCGGCACGCGACGCCACCAACGGCAACACCGGCGGCGACGTCTCGGCCGCCGTCAGAACACTACGCGCAACCAACCTTGCCACCCTGGGCATCGATCACCCCGCCCCAGGCGAGTGCTACGCCAGCCCCAAAGCCCTCAACCTCCTCGGCATGCCCGACACCACCGGCTACCTCGTCAGCGACGGAACCCCCGTCTGCGGCGTCAGCGGACGCCTCATCACACCGGCCTTCCTCGCCGGCTTCGAACCGTTGGTCGTGGCCCCGCTCGCCCCGGATTCCGACGACCACGTGGCTGTTGTGGTCGTCCTGGCCAGGCACCCCGAACAGGTAGCAGCTGTGACAGCAGCCACCACAGCCCTCATCGCACCCCTCGACCCAGGCGCTGTCAGCGTCACCGCCTCACCCGACATCGCCAGACTCCGCGCACTGGTCCAAGGACAACTCGGAGGATTCGGACGCAGCCTCACCCTCACCCTGATGGCCGTGCTGGCCGCGCTCGTCGGGGCTCTCCTGTTCGGGCTGGTCATGATCCGGCGCAAGGACTTCGGACGCCGACGTGCCCTGGGCGCCACCCGAAGCCTCATCGTCACCCTCGTCAGCGCGAGCACTCTGATGATCTCTGCCGTGGCCAGCCTGCTCGGCGGCGGCGTCGCCCTACTGACCCTGAGCATCGGCGGAGAACCCCAACCCGGCTGGGAGTTCGTCGCCGCCACCCTGATCCTGACCACAGCCGCAGCCACACTAGGAGCCGTGCCACCCAGCATCGTCGCATCCCGACGAGACCCACTCACCGAACTACGAGTGCCCTGATTCGCACCCGAAGTGAGTGCCGCACTAGATGACGAAACTCACGACCAGCCACACCCCCGCCACCGCCACCAACAGGCCGATCGCTGCCCGACGCCGGCGCACCGATCGCACGATCTCAGCAGCAAGATCCGAGCTGTCCACCCGGGGCTTGACACCCCCGGCCAGTTCAGCCAACCCCCGGCGCATGCGCTCCTCCGAACAGGTCATCGCACTACCACCCCTCCCTTGATCGAACTCAGTCATCAACCCCATACGCCACCCGCACCCAATAGGTTGCTTGATTCGGTCTCGAGCGCCCGACCAACAAAAGGAATCGACAAGATAGTGAGAATCCGCAACCGATGAGCAAACTGTCGTCGCCCTAGTCAGCCCAAGTTGCGAACGACAGAACGTGCGAGAACCTACAGCTGCTTCCTTCTTCGCGTTCGACGTCGAGGGGCGCTGCTCACCTTGCTTAGGGGCTCGTGCAAGGACGCGGACTCTGCCGGGTCGTGGGTTCATCCGCACGAGCGGAAGCCGGTCGCCAGGGTAGGTTCGATTCCGCCGGCATGGCCGGCGTCGGCACGGCAACGGCCGCGATCGTCGCCGCAAATCGAGAGTGGAAGGGGTGACGCGACCTGTCAACGGAGCGTCCCACGGGGCAGGGCGACGACTGGCAGTCGGACACCGGAACCGACAGCGGCTGGTTCTTCAGCGAGACCAGCGACGATGACGCGGGGGTGACCTACCGCGGCGAGCGAGACGCATCGTCAGGCAACTCATCACCAACGGCCTCGCCGAGCAGCGACTCGCATGTCGGCC
>DAOSUG010000290.1:0-3849 GCA_035378545.1 Micropruina sp.
GCACGCTGACGGTGAACGTCATCGTGGCGGCGTCGCGTGGGTGATCGTTGGCCGGGTACCACAGCGAGGCGCCGAGCGGCTCACCCGCGATCACGAACTCGTCGCCGCTTTGGTAGTAGGCGGGCTCGCGGCCGCGCTGCACCTTGCCGGGCAGGCCCGCATAGTCGATGGTCACCGTGAACGTGGAGCCGCCGCGGATAGCCGGGGTGGCAGGGTCGGCGCGTGGGGCCAGCACGCTCAGGTCATCGCCATGCTGCTCGATGGTGGCCGGGTGCCCGTTCACGGTGGCCGATCGCGCACTCAGCAGTAGGTCGAGGTGGAGGCGGTCAAGGTCCTGCGTCGCGATCGCCGTCACCGTGGTCGTGCCGCGCACCTCACTGCGCGGCCCGTCCGCGCGCACCCGCACGTCGTAGTGCTGGACGTCGTACCCGCCACCACCTGCGTCCGGGTAGTAGGGGTCACCCAATCCGGCGCTGCCGCTGGCCGGGGGCGCCGCGTCCACCGAAGTGTCGGACGGCTCGCGGCTCGGACGGCCGGCCAGTATCGCCGCCACCACAGCGCACACCACCAGAACAGCGCCCAGCGCGACCCAGAACCGTTTCGCTCGCGACACCCCCATAGACTGCCAGGCCCGGCCAAGACCCGCCGAGCGCCTCCCTAACCATCTCTGGCCCGCGAAGGTTCGCGGGCCAGAGATGGTTAGGGGGGCGCTCGGCGGGTGTTCAGGCCCCGTGCAGCAGGTTCTCGAAGTCGATGCCGACGGCGAACTCGTCCTCGACGGTCACCCCCGGACGCTCGGCCACCAGCTGCCCGAAGGCCCGGGCCGCCGACTCGATCCGTGCCTTCAGCTGCCCCGCCTGATCACCCCAGTCACCCGTGGCCGCGAACACCCCGACCGGGGCGATGGCGGCCTTCAGGTAATGGAACAGCGGCAGCATCGCGGTGTCGATCACCAGGGAATGCCGCGCGGTACCACCGGTCGCGGCCAGCAGTACCGGCCGCGCGGCCATCACGCCCTCGTCCATCAGGTCGAAGAACAGCTTGAACAGGCCCGAGTACGACGCGTTGAACACCGGCGTCACGACGATCACCCCGACCGCCCGGCCGACCGCGCCGTACACCTGCGTGAGCGCCGGCGAGGGTACGTGCGTGGTCAGCTGATGAGCCAGATCGCTCGCCAGCGTGCGCAGCTCGATCGACACCAGCTCGACCGGTTTGCCGGCCGCGGCCAGCACCCGCTGGGTCGCCTTGGCCAACTGCTCCCCGAGCAACTGGCTGGACGAGGGTGTGCCCACCCCGGCCGTGAGCACCACCACGGTGTCGGTCATAACTTGGCACCCGCCTCGACGGCCTGGTAGGGACTGCGTCCGGTCACGTCGTCGACGGCGGTCGGCAACGCGGTCGAGACCGTGCGCTCCGCTTCGGCCGCTGCGACCAGCGAGGCGTGCGTCGGGGCGTCCGGCACCTCGGCCGGACGGTCCTTCGCGAACCCCTTGCGCAGCTCGGGCAGAATCTCGCCGAACAGGTCGAGTTGCTCCAGCACGGTCTTCAGCGGCAGCCCCGCATGGTCGATCAGGAACAGCTGGCGCTGGTAGTCGCCGACCACCTCGCGGAAGCCGAGCGTGCGCTCGAGCACCTGCTGCGGCGATCCGACGGTCAGCGGCGTCTGCGCCATGAACTCCTCCAGGCTCGGCCCGTGCCCGTACACCGGCGCCACATCGAAGTACGGACGGAACTCGCGCACGGCGTCCTGGCTGTTGCGGCGCATGAAGAACTGCCCGCCCAGCCCGACGATCGCGGTGTTGGCCGGTCCGTGGCCGTAGTGCTCCCAGCGCCGGCGGTACAGCTCGACCATCTGACGGGTGTGGGTCTGCGGCCAGAAGATGTGGTTGTGAAAGAAGCCGTCGCCGTAGAACGCGGCCTGCTCGGCGATCTGCGGGCTGCGGATCGAGCCGTGCCAGACGAACGGCGGCACCCCGTCCAGCGGCTGCGGGGCGAGCGTGAAGCCCTGCAGGGGGGTGCGGAACTTGCCCTCCCAGTCGACCACGGGCTCGCGCCAGAGCCGGCGCAGCAGGGCGTAGTTCTCGACCGCCAGGCTGATGCCGTCGCGAATGTCGCGACCGAACCAGGGATACACCGGGCCGGTGTTGCCGCGGCCGAGCATCAGGTCGACCCGTCCGTCGGCCAGGTGCTGCAGCACGGAGTAGTCCTCGGCGATCTTGACCGGGTCGTTGGTGGTGATCAGCGTGGTGGCCGTCGACAGCAGAATGCGTTCGGTCTTGGCCGCGACGTAGCCGAGCAGCGTGGTGGGGCTGGACGGGTGGAACGGCGGGTTGTGGTGCTCACCGTGCGCGAACACGTCCAGGCCGACCTCTTCGGCCTTCGTGGCGATGGCCACGGCGGCCTTGATGCGCTCGTGCTCGGTGGGCGTGACACCGGTGGTGGGGTCGGTGGTGACGTCGCCGACGGTGAAGATGCCGAACTGCATGACTGCTCCCAAGTAGTTGTAGTTTCAACTATACCCGTCAACGTACGCGTGGTCGAGGGTATTCCGCTGCACCGGCCGAGCACCGCGCGGTCGAGCTGGAGGAGGAGACGCCTGCCGGTCGAGACCCCCCACCGCCCGGAGAACCGTCCCCCTCTCCGTTCAGGACCCTCCAGGGCTCGACGTCGCGCGCTCGAGCGTTCGTTGCGCGCGGACGAACCCGCGCAATGAGCCCTGGACCGCGCGACGTCGTGGTAGCTGGGTCTCGACACGCTCGACCAACGGAAGTGGGCCTCGACCGACGAAACTCTCGACCCGGCGTCGGCCCCTTGCCACACTGGCCTGATGGACGATCCCGCGAACGCCCGCGCCCTGCTCCGGCAGGCCGGCCGGGTGGCCGTGCTCACCGGAGCCGGCATCTCGACCGCCTCCGGTATCGGTGACTTTCGCGGTCCGCAGGGGCGATGGACGCTCGACCCGCAGGCCGAGCGGGTCTCGACGCTCTCGTGGTACCTCAACGACCCGGACGTCCGGGCCAACGCGTGGCGATTCCGGGCCGAGTCCCCCGTGTACAACGCGCAGCCGAATGCTGCCCACCGCGCCCTGGTGCGGCTCGAGCAGGGCGCCCGGCTGACCGGGCTGATCACCCAGAACACCGACGGCCTGCACCAGCTGGCCGGCTCGAACCCCGAGTTGGTGATCGAGCTGCACGGCAACAGCCGCACCTGGCGCTGCGAGAGTTGCCGGGCGACCGGGCCGATGATCGACATGGTCCGCCTGGTCCGCGCGGGCGCGCTCGATCCGCGCTGCCCCTACGACGGCGGCATCGTCCGGGCGACCACGATCCTGTTCGAGGAACCGCTCGACCCGGCGGTCATCGATGAGGCCGTCGCCTCGGTCGACGACGCCGACGCGCTACTGGTGATCGGCACCTCACTGGGCGTTCACCCGGCGGCCGGCCTGGTGCCGTACGCACACCGGCGCGGCGTCCAGATCGTGATCGTGAACGCCGAACCGACCGACTACGACGGCCTGGCCGCGTTCGTGCTGCGCGACCCGATCGTGGGCATCGTCCCCGTCCTACTCGGGTCAGATGACGAACAGATATCGACAATCGCTGAATGAGACCTCCGGCGAAGCTCTGGCGCTGCGGACGCATTGCCGCTTAGATGCGTTCACAACGGGAGCGGGGGAAGTTCCGGTACGCAAGGTTGCAGCATGGTCACAATCCGTCACGGAAGGGCCATACGGCTTCGTTTGTGCGCAGGCGCCCGCCATAGTTGCCGCATCATCGCGACGGCGGGTCGCGACTGACAAGGAGGAAATGTGCGTAACAAGAAGCTGCTGGGTGGCGCTGCCGCCCT